>JUUF01000445.1 GCA_001058355.1 Carnobacterium maltaromaticum | reverse complement strand
GCTTCTTTAATACGAGCAATCACTTCATCTTTATCTTCTAATTTTCCTGATTTAGAAGTTAGAAGTCCTAGAACGACTTTCTTACCATTGTTTACTTTCGCTAGTGGCTTGAAGTCGCCGGCGCGGTCTGTATCGTATTCTAAGTAGTACGCATGTACGTTTTCATCTTCGAATAATGCGTCGCTTACTGAATCGTAGCCACCTGAACTTGCCCAAGTTGAGTGGAAGTTACCACGGCA
>JUUF01000444.1 GCA_001058355.1 Carnobacterium maltaromaticum | reverse complement strand
TAAATCCGCAAGGATTCAAAGTAATCCGAAAGGATTTTTGCACTCAATATTATTCTACAGATAATAAGTAAGTGTATACTGGTTGGTTTCCTTCATGGACTTCAACCTCTACATCAGGGTATTTCGCTTCTACAGCTTCAGTGATTTCTTCCACTTCGCTTGCTTCTGCGTCTTCGCCATAGATGATTGTTAGGATCTCTGAATCGTCATCAATCATTTTATCGATTGTCGCAAGAGTTGCTTCCTTACGGTCCGCAATACTTACTAAAATCTTGCCATCTACAATCCCCATGAAGTCATCTGTTTTGATTTCAACGCCATCAATGTTTGTATCACGAACAGCATTTGTGATTTGACCACTTGATACAAGCGCCATTTGTTCGCTCATTGCAGCTTGGTTATCTTCTAAGCTTGCTTCTGGGTTGAAGGCTAATAATGAAGCTAATCCTTCTGAAATAGTACGAGTTGCAACAACGGCAACGGCAGCATCTTCTGATACTTCAGCCGCTTGGTTTGCAGCCATTTGAATGTTTTTGTTGTTTGGTAATACGATGACTTTTTCAGCATGCGCTTCTCTTACAGCTTGAAGAATATCTTCCGTACTTGGGTTCATGGTTTGACCACCGTTGATGATCGTTGTTACACCCATGCTCTTGAATAATTCTTGAACACCTTCACCTGCAGCAACCGCTACGATTCCGTATTCTGCTTTTTGTTTTTGCGCTGCTTCTTTTACCTTTGCAGTGTAGTCTGTTTTTAGCACTTCTTCGTGTTGGAGACGCATGTTGTCTACTTTCACTTTCATTAATGAACCGAAGCGTTGTCCGTAGTTCATCACTTCACCTGGACGCTCTGTATGCACGTGTACTTTGATGATTTCATCGTCTGCTACTACTAATAGAGAATCTCCAAGTTCGTTTAAGTAGTTACGGAAAGTATCGTAGTCAAAAGTATCTACGACTGTTTCACCTTCACCGATTTTCACCATGATTTCAGTACAGTAACCGAATTTGATGTCGCCAGTTGACACATGTTCGTAGTCAACGCCTGCTTCGTGGTGAGCCACTGAAGTTAAATCGATTTTATTGCTTTGTAATGATTGAACAGGAATCGCTTCTCCTGTTAATGCTTCGAAGAATCCGTTGTAAATGAATACTAGACCTTGACCACCTGAATCCACTACGCCAACTTCTTTTAATACTGGTAATAAATCTGGAGTTTTCGCTAATGCTTTTTCAGCACCACGTAAAACAGATCCCATTACTTCGATGATGTCGTTTGAAGTTTCTAGTTTGCGAACACCACGTTTAGCTGATTCACGAGCAACGGTAAGGATTGTACCTTCTACAGGTTTCATAACGGCTTTATAAGCTGTTTCCACACCGTTCGTAAATGCTTGCGCTAATTCTTCACCAGTGATTTCTTCTTTACCGACAACGGCTTTAGAGAAACCACGGAATAATTGAGATAAGATAACCCCTGAGTTCCCACGAGCACCCATTAATAATCCTTTTGCTAAATCTTGTGCTAAGTCACCTACAGTTGTTGCTGTAGAGTTAGCAACACGTTCCGCACCAGATTTGAATGAGAGCATCATGTTTGTCCCTGTGTCTCCGTCTGGTACTGGGAATACGTTTAATGAGTTTACGAATTCTGCGTTTTCAGTTAAACGCATTTCACCGATTTCCACCATTGCGCGGAAATCTTGAGCCGTAATTGTTTTCATAGTTGCCATATTATTCTTATTTCCTCCTGACTAGAATCAACAAGCATTACGCTTCGATGATTTTAACTCCTTGAACATAGACATTCACTGTATTTGCAGCAAATCCTAACATTGTTTCTAAGTTATATTTCACTTGTTCTTGAACGTTTCTACAAATCGCAGAAATCTTAGTACCATAACCTACAATAATGTAAACATCCACTGCAACGCCTTCCTCTTCTTGACGAATGACAACACCACGAGTGAAGTTTTCTTTCTTCAAGATTTCATTAAAGTTGTCGCGGATTTGATTGCGGCTTGCCATACCAACAACACCATAGTTATCTGTAGCGGCCCCACCAACAACCGTTGCAATCACTTCATTGCTAAGTTCAATTTGTCCATTTTCTGTTTGAATTTTTACTGTCATACAAATACCTCCCTTAAATGTATAAAGGTGTCTGTCTATTTTTTAGACAGATTGACACATTATTTCTATACTATAATATCATATTCCAAGCGGTTTACCTAGCCTTTTACCAATTTTTAACCCTCATAGAAACTCATTAACCAGTACGCTTGCATTCTAAGGTCAACTATGCTAAATTATTTAAGTATATGATTTAGTTCAAAATTATATCAGCTGATAATGAATTAAATAAAGGAGGAGAATAACAATGGCTAAAGTATGTTATTTCACTGGACGTCGTGCTGAAACAGGTAACACTCGTTCTCACGCTATGAACGCTAACCGTCGTACTTGGAAACCAAACTTACAAAAAGTTCGTGTTTTAATCGATGGCAAGCCTAAAAAAGTATGGGTTTCAACTCGTGCATTAAAATCAGGTAAAGTAGAACGTGTTTAATACAGAGCACTATTAAAAAGAGCTTAGGCGATATCCCTAAGCTCTTTTTGTTTATCTAAAAATAAGCCGAAGGCTTGAAAAGAGAATTGAAACTGCTAAAAGACATTCAAAGATATTTGAAGGAATACATAGCGGAATTTAGTGTAATGGTACCGGCAGGAGCCTAAGGTCTCCTTGCCTACCAAGCTTCAAACCAAGGCTAAGCGATAAATCGCTAATCCTTGGTAATTCACATTGGTTACTTATTCATTACACTAACCGCTATTTCCTCAAATATCTTTTTCTGTCTATAGAAGTTTTCGCTCTTTTCAAGCCTCTTATAAACCAAAGAGTTAGGATCCGCCACTCTTTTCAACTCTACTTTACCTGAGATTAATGCCAGGAAACCAAGGGACCATGGGTGTGTGGTGATATTTTTCTTTATCTTGATTAATTTATATCTAATGTTTTTATTGCTTCTTAGTTGCTCTCGCTTTATAACTAACCATGTTCTATCACAAAAATTCGAAAAAGCCTTACAAGCAAGGCTTTTCATTATCCATTTTGTTACAAGATTTTTATGCTTTTACCAGCAAAGCTACACTTTCAGCGTGTCGAGATAGCAAACTTCTATATTATACGAAAGTGATAGAGTGTTTTATAAAATTATACTATAAAATAAAAAGAATTACACACTCAACTCAAACAACTTATAAAACTCACCTCTCCTATCCATCAAGTCACAAAAAGAACCATCTTCAACAATGACCCCTGCTTTCATAAAGAGAATTCTATCGTATTTTTTCAAAATGTTCTCATTCAACTTGTGGGTTACTACAAGTGCAGTCAAATCTTGAATATCCAGGATTGAATTTTCAATTTCATTAGTTACTTGATTATCCAAAGATGAGGTAGCCTCATCCAATAATAAGATTGGTGTTTTTCGAATCAAGGCACGCGCAATACTAAGTCTCTGTCTTTCTCCACCAGATAGATTTGATCCATTCTCGCCACATAAAGTTTGTAAGCCAGATTCATTTTCTAAAATATAACTTTCTAAACCTGACTGATGTACAGCTTGCTTTATTTCCTCATCAGTGAAGGATTGATTAAGAGTAATATTCGCTCTTAAAGTATCATCAAAAATATAAACGTCTTGCTGAACAATAGTCATTAAGTTATAAAGACTCTCTACTGAAATAGCTTGTATATCTTGATTATCAATTGAAATATGTCCACTTGTTACATCGTAAAAACGCAGTAATAGATTGAGCAAAGTTGATTTCCCACTCCCTGACATTCCTACAATTGCAATTTTTTCTCCTTTTTTTATCTTCAAAGATAAATGATTAAAAATTTTTTCTTCAGCATTAGGATAAGAAAAGTCTATATTTGAAAAAGAAATAACATCATCGAAATATTCTTTCGTTTCACCAGTCTGAAGTTCGGTTACATCTTTTACCTCAAATGCATCTAGTGTTGCCTGACCTTCACGGAATTTACTCATTCCCATACCAACTTCATTTAGTGGCATTACTACAAAATTAACCAGTTGCACAATAGCTGTTACACTTCCAATTGTGGTATAGCCATTAAAAACAAGATACATTCCTCCACCAAAGGCTACCAAAAAAACAATCATCCCTGAAAGCTGCGAAATAACATTAGCTAAAACATCAAATTTCCCTTTTATAAAATTTATTTCATCAAATTTTTCACTTTCATGACTATAATCCTCACAGATAGCCTCTTTCACATTAAAACTTTTGATAACAAGAAATCCTGCTAAAATATCTTTAACCTTAGCTAAATACTTCTGATTTGCAATCATAGCACTATTTTGTAGAGAGGCTGATTTTTGTCCAATAAATCCTGAAATCATCATTGGAATAATGCTAGCAATGATAACTAATAAGGTCAAAAACCAATTACCTATAAACATAGCTAGAAGTGAAAAAATCATTAAGGAAAGGTTTTTTGAAATATTAAAATACTGGTATAGATAATCTTGCTCAATTTTCTTCATATTTTCGGTTAATACGGAAATAAATTTCCCTGATTTTTCTTTAGAAAAGTCTCTATAATCCCTATCTAAAATAGATTGGAACACCTTGTTTTTGTATCTTGACATGATTTGCCTAACAAGTTTATTTCTCAATCGAAGAGATATAAAGTTGAGTGCTGCATAGATGAAAATAACAGTAGCTCCTACTAGTACCGCTTGAGTTAAGGCTTCTTTATTTTGGGACATGCCACTATCAATAATACCTTTAATAGAATAAGCAAAAGCAACGTTAGTTAAAGGGACCAGTATATTAAATATCATGAAAGCATAAAAAGCCTTCTGATGGTTCTTTATCAATTGTTTCATCCTTAATCTACCTCATAATTCTTAATTTCATTTAGAAAATGTGACATAAAATATTCTTCTAAGTCAATATTCTCTCTCCTAATCTCTTTCATAGAAACCTGTTCTACAATTTCTCCATTTTTGATAAAGCCAATTTTATCTGCTATCTGTGAAATTTCCGATAATATATGACTCGATATTAGAATAGTAATTCCATGCTCCTTAGAAAGCGACAACAAAAGATTTCGAATTTCTTGAATCCCTATTGGATCTAAACCATTGATTGGCTCATCTAAAATTAACAATTTAGGTTTTGTTAGAAAGGCACGAGCTAAACCAAGTCTTTGCCTCATTCCTAACGAAAAATCTTTTACTTTTTTAGTCGTATTTTTTAATCCGACCATTTTTAAGGCTCTTATTATATCTGATTCAATAATATTTTTTCCCATATACTGAGCGTGAATTTCCAAGATTTCTTTTGCAGTGCAATTATCATAAAAAATTGGTGATTCAATAATACTTCCAATCTGACTTAGGATTTCTTCTCTGTGTTCTTGTAGATTTTTCCCAAAAATTTCAATACTACCTGATGTAATTGTTGATAAGGATAACATACATTTCATTAACGTTGTTTTTCCAGCACCATTCGGTCCTAAAAAACCATAGATTTCTCCTTCAGCAATTTGAAGGTTGATACCACTTAATATTTCTTCTTTATCAATTGTTTTAAAAACTTCTTTTATTTCAACAATATTTTTCATTTCTATCTCTCTTTCTATATCTAGCTTTAAATGCCAGGATTTTTCTTCCGGTGCATAAATATCAACTTATACAGTCTCTTTTTTATAGAAATCATCAAGGAATTATCACTCTCCTTCAATTAAACTCAGGTATGCTACTTCATACTAATATCTTGTCTTGAAATACTAGAGATTGAAAAAGAAGTAATCATTAAACTTATGAAACTTGCAAATATCAAAAAGAATAGGTTATCAGCAATATTATTAGATAAACTTCCTGGACTGGCATTCGAAAGTAATGCTGCTAAACCAAGTCCAGTAAGCATTGTTATAGCTGTCGAATGCTTAATCATACCTAAAACAAATGGTAGTAAGCCTATTAGTACTGTTCCAAACGTTATTCCAGCTAAATTAATCAATTGATTAGCTACTGGAATATAATTTGATTCAGTTAAAATTGCTACTAATTTAATTAATAATTGAATAACTAAATATGCAGAAAATTGGGCAATACATGCTATTAGAATGACTGAAATAATTTTTCCCCATAGTAACTTTATTTTAGGAATAGGGTAAGAAAACAACTGAAAAATTGTTCTTCGTTTAAATTCATCAATAATAATCCTAGATAATAAATAAGATTCGAAAATCAAAAATGCTGCTTTTGTAAATAAAGATGAAAACAATGAAGCTGCAATTGCCCAACCTTCCCATTTACCAGTAATTCTAATAACATTAGAATCCTGTCTAGTGAATTCTCCTAGTTTATTGTCAGTACCTAATCCCATAATAATGATTGCTGTAATACCTAATACTATAAATATAGTACACACCCAGGATAAAAATAATTTAGATTTAGAAACTTTATTTAATTCAATTTTAATAAGCGACAACATAGATTCTTTCCTCCAAAATGTAAATAAACTATCCAAACTAATCTCAACAAATATTTAAAAATAAGCTTACTTTTCAGACAACAGCACTATACATACTGTCGGTATGTATATGCTAAAAAATTATACACACCTGCGGTATGTATAATAGATTTTTAATAACACACTTAATGTATGTTTTTTTTAATTATCAATTATGTAAAATAATTTATTCAATTGATAATACATAAATAGAAATTAGTAATAACAAGAATGTCATGCGACTACTTATTTACTTTTTTTAAGTGATCAAATAAGTTGAAAATCACCTCTATCATTTCATCAGAAATTAACTGTACCCCTAGACCTTCAAAAGTAAGTTTAATGAAATTCATTTTACGCTTTAATTCCACTAATGAAAAAACGGAAATTTGAAAACCAATCCAAATATTTAGTGTTAAAACAATTAAATCTGCTAGCTCTTCTGGATATTCTGTTTTAATAGATCCATCTTCAACACCTTCGTAAACTTTTTTTCTAATTTCGGATAAAAAATCAGAAAATAAATCTAGATACTGCTCTCCTAACAAACGTGGACTTCTTAGCATGATTGAGGCAGAGTAAACGAGCTTTTGATGTTCAAAATTAGAGAAAGAGTCCATCAAAGAATTTTGTATCTTTTCTAATCCAGTGTTTCCTCTCCAATTATAATTTAAAATTTGTTGATTATTTTCGCTAATAATCGTTTGCAGTATATCATATTTAGACTCAAAATGATGATAAATGACACCTTTCGTTAATCCACCTAAGCCATCTATGATATCTTGTATTGACGTATTATCAAATCCTTTTTCTAAAAATAAATTTTTAGAGACCTCTAGTATTTTTTTTCTAGTTTCATGTGAGTTTCTATTTCTTGCCATCTTAGTCCCTTTCTATCATACCGATGGTATGTAATTCTATTCTAGTTGAAGTAACTAGTAATGTCAAGTTCTTCATTGGAATATAACAAACATCTTACAATCAAAGCTTTTTACTATTCCTTTCGTTTCAAGTTTTTTACGCTTTTACAAGCAAAGCTACACACCCAACATGTGCTGAGAGCTTTCTTCTATACTAATAGACGAAAGGGTGTGAAAATGATTTTTAAATGATACTGTGGAACGGAACAGTAGCCCTAGTATTGACTACTGTCGTTTCTATTCATATTGGCTATTCTAGGACTGAGATGAAAAAATCTATAAATGCTCAGAATAAAATTGAACCCGCAAATCTCCCCAAAACAATGGTGAGTCATGTACTTGTATTATTCCGAAAAAATACACCTCTGGTGCAGTGAGACAAATTGGTGTATCTTATAGTGGCTTCGTAGATGAAAGCTATACTCTACTATCACTCTTTGATGATGTAGAACAAATTGAAAAAGATAATAGACTTCAGACAGCTATTGATGTTGTCAGAGAACAGTTTGGTTTTTTAGCCATACAAAAAGGAACCGTCCTAACTGAAGGTTCCAGAAATATTGAACGCAGTAAACTTATCGGTGGTCATTCCGCGGGTGGATTGGAGGGATTAAAATGAAACAAGAAAAAAATACAGTACAATTTTCAGAAATCCGTAGCAAAGGATGTAATGATATTGAAATGCTTGAAAGATTTTTACATGGAATCGTTGAAACAGCAACTTCAAAACTTCGTCAGAGAAAACTCAAAACAACTGAAATATCGATACGACTAGTACATGCTAAATCTGAAAACCGATTACCATTGGAATTTACATTTAGCATTAAGCCAACAAGCTCATCTGTGATAATCTATACTGAGGTAATCAATCGCTTTAAAGAATGTTACACAGGTGGGGGAATTCAAGGTTTTACGATTCAATTTGATAAAAATACCCTTGCCTCTGCATAGAAAGGATTTGATATGATTGACCGTTCATATTTACCATTTCAATCAGCAAGAGAGTACCAGGATACAAAGATGCAAAAATGGATGGGCTTTTTCCTATCTGAACATGCATCAGCACTCTCTGATGATACAAACAAAGTAACGTACATGTCTGACTTATCACTAGAGAAGAAATTATTACTCCTCAGTCAAGTATACGCCGGGCAGCTACGCACACGCATTCAAGTGATTGAAAAAAACAAGCGTGTTTCCTACACTGGAACAATACCAAGTCTGACCAAAGATTTCATTTTGATAAAAACTACAACAGGTCACATCAATTTGAAATTAAAAGACATTATTAGTATTGAACTTGTCGAGGAGGTGCTCTATGAATCAGCTTGAGTTTCAGCGTAATCACCTACAAATGGACTATTATAGCGAGAGCTACCAAGATTTTGAACGTGACTTCTACCGCTACTCTAACATGAATATTCCATTGACCTTCCTAACTGATGATATCCTAAAAACAATGGCGACTTCACGTAAGAATTACTTTGTCCTCAATAAGGAAAAGTCCAGAGATAACCGCGATCACTTCTTCATATTTGAAGTAAGTACCGTAGATGAGAATCCGCTAATCTATCATTATACATATAAGAAAACTACAATATATTTAGCAGAAAAATAGGAGCAGTTCAATTGACTGTTCCTATTTTTAATATTCATAAAATCTAAAGTCTTTATACTCTTTAACAATGGAGTCGCCAACCAGAACAGACTATACTGACCAGCGACTACCTTAAATTTAATGTTTCAGATTTATTTTCTTATCTCTAATTTCATAAACTACATCTGCTACATTTTCGAGTAATCGTTTATCGTGGGTGATAAACACGATAGTTCCGGTGTACTCCTTCATTAGTATTTCCAAAGCCTCTAAACTTGGTATGTCAAGGAAGTTACTGGGTTCATCCATTATTAGGATGTTATATCTACCCATGAGCATTTTAGCAAGCAACAATTTTATAATTTCTCCACCGCTTAAAACAGATAAACTTTTTCCAATATCGTTCTGTTTGAACCCCATAGATGCTAGCACTGAACGAATTTCTGATATATTGTAGTCACAATCCTTCTGCATAAACTCCATAACATTCTGATTACTGTTGTACTTGTAACCATTCTGTGCAAAGTAACCTATTTTTGCCTTAGGCGAAATAGAAATTCCTTCTTCATGGTTTAAGATCATTTGGATTAAAGTTGTTTTTCCGATTCCATTACCACCAGTTAACGCCACTTTTGCTCCTAACGGAATTTGAAAAGATGCATTTTCAAACAGAGCCTTATCCCCAAATACTTTATTAATTTCTGCACCGACTATAGGGTATGGATTATGGAGCTCCAATGCTTTACTTTGCCTGAAACGAATTCTGCGAATGCCTTCCGGAGCTTCTACTTTTCCTAAGGCCGCAATCCTGTGCTCTAGGGTTTTAGCAGCATTATACATCTTTTTTTCCTTACTTCCTATTGATTTTTGATGAGCTAAACGCCCTCCGTCTTCAGTACTTTTTTTCTTTGAAGAACCTTTTGCCTTCTGTTCTATTTTACGAGCCTGTTTTCGCTTTTCCTCCGCAGCCCTTTCCAATCGGGCACGTTCCGCAATAAATTGTTCGTATTCTGCAGCTTGGCTCTTACGTTCTTCCTCTTTCTGACGAAGATAATCAGAATAGTTTCCCCAATACTCAGTGATTTTGCCATCTTTCAGTTCCCATATTTTATCTACTATTTCATCAAGAAAATAGCGGTCATGGCTAATAACTAACAGTGCACCTGTAAAATATTTTAGCTGTCCTATTAGAAAATCAATTCCTTCACGGTCTAAATGGCTCGTAGGTTCATCCGCTAAAATACCATGAACCTGTGCCGATAAGGCCTGTGCTATTTTAAGCCTTGTTTCTTCACCACCGCTCATAGTCTGTATATTTAATTGCTCAACACCTAGCTTGCCTACAAGTGCAAAATCTTTTTCCTCCTGCAGAGTTACTTCGTCCAACTGGGGAATATAGGCAAGTTCACCCAGACGATTCATTTTACATCCTGGGGGAGTTAATTCTCCTAAAAGTACCCTGAGTAAAGTGCTTTTTCCAGCACCATTTGCTCCTACTAAACCAATACGGTCATAATCATATACTTCTAATTCATTTATATCTAAAACATCGCGTCCTTTGAATTCCACACGAATGTCTTTTGCTTTTAATATTAATTCCATAACATTTCCTCCTGTCTATAATCGCATGCTTTCATTTGCTTGTATGCAGGGAAAACCCTGCGATTTTAGCAGGAAGAGTTACATGAAAATAAGATACATAAATATTCCTCCAATATTGTTTATTTTAAATCTAATTTTCTAACCTCAGTTATCATTTGGCAAACTATAGCAATGCCAATAATTAAAATACCTGATAGTAAAAACCAATGATTTACACCGATTTTATCAGCAAAGAATCCAGAAAGAATTAACCCAATTGGCATAGCAAGTGACATGATACTTCCGATCAAAGAAAATACACGTCCTAAATATTCAGGCTTAATTTTCTCCTGAAAAAGAGCTGTTTGCACACCGCTATAAAATGGCACCGAAAGCCCCATTATTGCACAGCAAACTACGAATATTACAAATCCATTTGGAGGAAGTATTCCCGAAACGGCTAAACTGGTCCCCATTATAAAAAATGAACTTGTTATTAGTAATACATGCTTTTCGAAGCCCCCTAATCTTCCTAATAATAAGCCTCCTGCTAGCATCCCAAATGCAAAGGAAATTTCCGTAATAGAAATATGCACAGGTGTTCCATTAAAGTGTTCCATGCTTATTAAAGGAAATAGTGCATTGATTGGCATATAAACAAAAGTATATAGTGTTCCTAAGAGTAATAAGGCAAACAATCCTTTGTTTTGTCTCAGAACCACAACTCCTTCTTTCATCTCCCTTATGAAATTTGGTTCTAAACTTTGCACTTGATTACCCAGCTTAGGTATACGTACAATTGCTACCGTAATAGATGCAATCACAGCACCCAATACGTCGATGGCAATAATAGCATTTAAATCCCAAACGGAGTATAAGAGTGCTGCAACTGCCGGACTAACAATATAGCTTATAGACTGCAAAGACTGACTATAGCCTGCGCATTTCGTTAGCTGTTCTTCTGGTACTAAAAGTGGTGTAACCGCATTGAGTGCTGGGGTATGAAAAGCTGTTCCAATGCTACGGATAAACAATACTATCATAATCATCCAGACAGGTAGCTCCATACAGAATGCAACAATAGCAAGCACTGCACCAGCTGCTGCGATAATTAAATCGGCACCAATCATTATCTTCTTCCTATCATGACGATCCACTAGCACACCAATGGCAGGTCCCAAAATCGCATAGGGTAAAAAACCTACTAATGAAGCCATAGACAAGACCATCGCAGATCCTGTTTTTTCTGTAAGGTAAAAAATAATCGCCATTTGCAGGATGGCACTAGTGATTAATGATACTGCTTGCCCTGCCCATATTGCATAAAATTTTCGTTTCCAATTGTTGTATTTTTCCATTTATATTATCTCCTGCATATTATTTTGCTTGAATTTCTATTTTGAATAGCATTCTAGGCAATAAAAAATGCAGGCCAAACCCCACAATGTGGCTTTTGGTCTGCATACATACAATTTGGAAACATTCATATTAAAGACATAGTTAAATAAAGGTATAGTTAAATAACCAATATCCTCACCGTAACTAATGAATGCTCAATATCGTATAAATAAGCACAACAAAAAAGCCTATCATCGGGTATAGATTCTGCTTTTTTTATTGCCAGCTTATCTTAAACGCATTGAGGCTGTCATAGTTTCGGTTCCTCCTACATCTTTGTTTATATCAATTTATAGTATAACACAACAAGATGATATGTTCAATATAAAAGTTATGGAATGAGACTCATACTTCCAATTCGATGCCAGATTTAAAGGATATGACGAAGTTTTCTTCATAGACTGTAACGCTCTGGATTATCTTCCTTAGTAGCAAGCGATTAGCTTTCACAAAATCTTCTGTTTGTAGTTTTAAAAATTCATCAGGATTTTCTAACTCAACCTCAAAATATTTCATTTTACATTCCCTCATTTCATTTATTGATAAATTGAGTTTGCAAAAAAGAGTGGACAATTTTTGTCTACTCTTAACCTTTAAAATAGTTTTTTTTAATCGATTTGAAGTTGCCTAAATTATTACTTATTCGGTAAAATGAAGTATTGCTTTCAACAGATTTCCTTCAACTACACTTCACTTGATTCAAACAAGGTGGGTACATTTCTATTCCCACAAACTCCTTGTCAATGGAAACAAACACGTACCCACAGGGTAAATGGAAATAGAAACTGATAATTTCTAGCTATCACTTCTACTCATTCCAAAAATTTTCTCACTCTGATACTTACCCACCATAAAGCAAAAAGCCTTGCAATCAAGGCTTTCATTATCCCTTTCGTTCAAAGGTTTCTAAGCTTTTACGAGCAGAGCGACACACTCAGCGGTTCGCTATCTCCGTTCTGTCTGCGTGCTAGCACTTGTCAATCACGGACAGCTATCGCATGGGCGGAAGTAAATGCTAATCTTCGTCGTTTTACTCCTTGACTAGCAAACTTACCGCCTCAACATGGTGCGTCTCAGAGGTTATATAAAAGTGACTTTTTTGAGTTTTATTTCAAAAAAATGGAGTTTGTGAAAAGCTATAAGGTAGCGCTTTGAAGGCTTCTCAATAAAATGAAATTTATTTACATCATTTGTAAATTCTGAAGTTTGTTGGATTTGCAACTTCCGAAAAAGGCTTAGCTATAAGAAACATAGAGCACCTCTCTTTGAAAATAACAGCGAACGAAAAAATTCCAAAATTCACTTATAAGT
>JUUF01000043.1 GCA_001058355.1 Carnobacterium maltaromaticum | reverse complement strand
GAAGCTGTTCGTAAACGTCCAGGGATGTATATTGGATCAACGGATCACCGTGGACTTCATCATTTAGCTTACGAGATTGTGGATAACGCAGTCGACGAAGCTTTATCAGGTTATGCAACAAAAATTGAAGTTACAATTCATAAGGACCAATCGCTTACTGTAAAAGATAATGGTCGTGGAATGCCTACTGGGAAACACGCTTCTGGAATTCCAACGATTCAAGTTATTTTTACGGTACTACATGCCGGTGGTAAATTCGGTCAAGGTGGATATAAGACATCAGGTGGTCTCCACGGTGTTGGGGCGTCTGTTGTTAACGCCTTATCCGATTGGTTAACAGTAGAAGTGTTACGTGACGGTACTTTATACAAACAGTCGTTCAAAAACGGTGGAGAACCTGTTGGAACGGTTAAGAAAGAGAAAACAAGCCGACGTGGTTCTGGAACTTCAGTAACTTTCTTACCAAGTGATAAGACTTTCTCTACGACGAACTGGTCGTATGAAACATTAGCAGAACGTTTAAGAGAATCTGCGTTCTTACTAAAAGGTCTTACAATTGTATTGACTGATGAACGTACAGGTGAATCTGAAACTTTCCATTATGAAGAAGGAATTCGTGATTTCATCCAATATTTAAATGAAGAAAAAGATACATTATCTCCTATAGTTGATTTTGATAGCACAGTGGATGGTGTTGAAACTGAATTCGCGTTCCAATATAACGACGGGTATTCAGAAACGATTCTATCTTTCGTTAACAACGTTCGTACAAAAGACGGTGGTACTCATGAAGTGGGAATGAAGAGTGCCTTAACGAAAGCATTTAATGAATATGCACGTAAAGTTGGTCTTTTAAAAGATAAAGATAAAAACCTTGAAGGTAGCGATGTCCGTGAAGGGTTAACTGCGATTATTTCGCTTCGTATTCCTGAAGAAATCCTTCAATTTGAAGGTCAAACAAAAGATAAATTAGGAACACCAGCTGCACGTGGGATTGTGGATAATACGATTTCTGAGCAATTAGGATTCTTCTTAACAGAGAATGGTGAAATTGCACAGGAATTAATTCGTAAAGCCATTAAAGCACGTGAAGCGCGTGAGGCAAGTCGTAAGGCCCGTGAAGAAAGCCGTAATGGTAAGAAGGGTAAGAAGAAAGAAACTCTTCTTTCTGGTAAATTAACGCCTGCGCAAAGCAAGAACCCTAAGAAGAATGAACTTTACTTAGTAGAGGGGGACTCTGCCGGTGGTTCTGCTAAACAAGGTCGTGACCGTAAGTTCCAAGCGATTCTTCCATTACGTGGTAAAGTAATCAATACAGAAAAAGCATCGATTTCAGACATTCTTAAGAACGAAGAAATCAATACGATTATCTATACAATCGGTGCTGGTGTTGGTAGTGACTTCAAGATTGAAGATTGTAACTATGACAAGATTGTTATTATGACCGATGCGGATACCGATGGTGCCCACATTCAAGTCTTGCTGTTAACATTCTTCTATCGTTATATGAAACCATTGATTGAAGCAGGGAAAGTATATCTTGCATTACCACCTTTATATAAGATTTCTAAAGGAACTGGTAAAAAACAAGTCGTTGAGTATGCGTGGACAGAAAAAGAACTTGAAGAAAAGACTAAATTAGTCGGAAAAGGCTACTTATTACAACGTTATAAAGGTCTTGGGGAAATGAACGCTGACCAATTATGGGATACGACCATGAACCCAGATACAAGAACGTTAATTCGTGTCGTTATCGATGATAAAGCTCAAGCAGAACGTCGTGTAAGCACATTGATGGGAAACAAAGTTGAACCTCGTCGTAAATGGATTGAACGCCACGTTGAGTTTGGTCTAGAAGAAGATAAGAGCATTTTAGAATCAGACGTAAATGCCATTAGCACAACAGCTAGTCCGAAAAAAGAAGAAAAGAAACCATCAGTTAAGAAAAAAGAAGCAACAATTGATCATGTAGAACAATTGTCGTTACTAGGAGAGGAGGAATAGTATGAGTCAAATTCAAGATATTCAAGAATTGAATCTGGAAGATGTAATGGGCGACCGATTTGGACGTTATTCAAAATACATTATCCAAGACCGTGCTCTTCCTGATATCCGTGATGGTTTGAAACCTGTTCAACGTCGTATTTTATATGCGATGTCTATTGATGGAAACACAAGCGATAAACAATTCCGTAAATCAGCAAAGACTGTCGGTAACGTAATCGGTAATTTCCACCCACACGGTGACTCTTCAGTTTATGAAGCAATGGTTCGTATGAGTCAAGATTGGAAGCTTCGTGATGTGCTTATTGAAATGCACGGGAATAACGGTAGTATGGACGGAGACCCAGCTGCTGCGATGCGTTATACAGA
>JUUF01000443.1 GCA_001058355.1 Carnobacterium maltaromaticum | reverse complement strand
ATCGTGTACCAAATCACTTCTCGTAGTTACTATAAAATTATTAAACGTTAATAGATTTTGTTCACAAACCATGAAGTTTTTAGATACAAAACCGCACTCTAAAGGGGTTTGTGCACGTTATAAAAATCGTAAAAAGGGCGAGGTTTTCTCGTCCTTTTTTTGTGCTCAGAAACGGGATAACTGTCTACAATAAAAAGCTTTCATAAATTTTACTTTTTCAGTTTTCAGTTTCTAAAAAACATGGTAGAATAGAATGTATTGAAGTAAAAGAAACTGGAGGATTCGTCATGATCGATGTTATTGACTTAAACAAAGTATTCGATAACGGCTTTGAAGCATTAAAGTCAGTAAATTTCTCAATTGAACAAGGGGACTTAGTTTGTTTACTAGGACCTAGTGGTTGTGGGAAATCAACAATTTTAAATTTAATCGCAGGATTATTAACACCAACAGGAGGAGACATCCAATTTAAAGGAAATTCAGTTGTTACAACAGAACCTAAAGACCGTAACATCGGATTCGTATTCCAAAACTATGCGTTATATCCGCATATGACAGTGTTAGAGAACATCATGTTCCCACTAACAGTTGGTAAAAACAAAATCTCTAAAGAAGAAGCTCAAAAGATTGCAGAAGAATATATGCAATTAACAAACATTGAAGAGCTTGCAGGTAAAAAACCTGGTACTTTATCAGGGGGGCAACAACAACGTGTGGC
>JUUF01000442.1 GCA_001058355.1 Carnobacterium maltaromaticum | reverse complement strand
GTGAAGTCATTCTGCTTCGTCGTCATTCTCTCTTTATCTTCCATACTAAAATATGTAAAATAGAAATAGGCTTTTTGTCTATTGCTTATTTTATTGGAGTGTGATTAGATGTCAGGATTAACCGTAAGACTTTATGAAGAGTATTTAGCAGATGTCTATAATAATCGAAAAACTGACCAAGGGCTCTTTATTAAATTAGTCGAAGAAATTGGAGAAGTGGCAGAGCAAATTAGTATTCGTGACGGTAGAAAAGATGGGAATACTGAGGAAGTACAAGCTGAACTTGCAAAAGAACTAGCAGATGTCATCCATTATACGATTGCGATTGCCGCTGTAAACGGCATTGATTTAGAAAAAGTCATCTTGGAAAAAGACCTCAGTGCCGCTATTAAATATAACCATACAACGAACTTAGTAGAGTTTCTTCAAAAGACAGCAAAATACGACTAGTTTACAGCAAGAAAACACTTGCTTTCCACCCTTGTTTAGAGTACGATAGGACATGGAAAAGTAAGTGAAATGATGGGTACAGAAAGTTCTGATTGCTGAGAAAGAACCCCCGCTCTTTAACTGAACCTACCAAATAGGTGATTATGAAAATAATCCGGTGAAATCATCGTTATCAATGTTAAAGAGACATTTACAACGTAAGTGTAATTAAGGTGGTACCGCGAGTCATTCGTCCTTTTTTAGGGGAGTGGCTTTTTTTTATTTCACAAAAAACGAAAAAGGAGTCAAGCAGATGGCAGAAAAAACAAACTTACAAAGAGAAGATTTTTCTAAATGGTATATTCAAACCATTCAAAAAGCAGATTTAATGGACTATTCACCAGTGCGTGGATGTATGATTTTCAAACCAGACGGATATGAAATCTGGGAACATATTCAAGAGGAGTTCAACCGTCGTTTTAAAGAAGAAGGCATTCGTAATGCGTACTTCCCAATGTTAATTCCAGAAAGCTTCTTCACTAAAGAAGCAGACCATATTGAAGGATTTGCTCCTGAATTACCATGGGTGACAGAAGCAGCTGGTGAAAAATTAGAAGAACGTTTAGCACTTCGTCCAACAAGTGAAACAATGATTGGAACAGCTTTTTCAAACTGGATCAATTCATACCGTGATCTTCCATATGAAATCAACCAATGGGCAAACGTATTCCGTTGGGAAAAGAAAACTTTACCATTCTTACGTACTTCAGAGTTCTTATGGCAAGAAGGACATACAGCACACGCAGATGAAGAAGATGCACGTCGCCGTACAATGAGAATGTTAGATATTTACAAAGAAGTCGTAGAAGGCGTATTAGCAGTGCCAGTTTACGAAGGACAAAAAACTCCTTCTGAACGTTTCGCAGGCGCGGTAGATACTTACTCAATCGAAGCGATGATGAAAGATGGTAAAGCCGTTCAAGCGGGAACTTCTCACTACATGGGAACAAAATTCGCTGAAGCGTTCGACATCAAGTATTTAACAAAAGAAAACGAACACGTACATGCGCATACAACTTCATGGGGAGTATCGACTCGTTTAATCGGTTCATTAATCATGACTCACGGTGACGAACAAGGATTAGTATTACCTCCAAAAGTAGCTCCAACACAAGTAGTCTTAATTCCAGTTGGACCATGGAAGAAAAATCCAGCTATCTTAGAAAAATTAGAAGAGCTTCAAAAAGAATTGAAAGCTGCTGGGTTACGTGTGAAGATTGACGACACTGACAACTCACCAGGATTCAAATTCAATGAGTGGGAATTACGTGGCGTTCCAATGCGTATCGAATGCGGACCTCGCGATTTAGAAAATAATCAAGTGATGACAAAAATGCGTGACTTAGATGAAAAAGTAGCAGTTGGATTCGATGGATTAGTAGATAGAATCTTAGCAGAATTAGATACAATGCAAGGCCGTCTGTTAGAAACAGCTCGTGCGATGCGTGCTTCTAATGAATATACAAACATTGATACTTTAGATGAGTTGAAAGCTCATATCGAAGCTAAACGTGAAGCTGGCGAAGTACCTGGTTGGGTATTAGTTGGTTGGGATGGAACAGAAGAAAGTGAAGCGAAAATCAAAGAAGAGACAGGCTTCACAACTCGTAACATTCCATTTAACGCTCCAGTGAAAAAAGAAAAATGTATCGTAACTGGTAAACCAGCCACTCATACGGTTTGGATTGCTCGTGCATATTAATCGATTAGGAACTAGTTGGTAGGAGGACAAGATTATGAAAATCAATAAGGCCATTCAAGAATTTGTAGATAGTGCGATTGCTTCAGGGTATATTTCAAAAGAAGACCGTTACTATTTATTAAATCGCGTGCTTTATTTAGTGGGAGAAGAATCTTTTGAAAGTTCGAAAGAGGTGGAGCAACCTTCTTTATTAGATGCGATGGCAAACTTAGTGGAATCTGCCGTTGAAAGTGGGAAGATTGAAAACGACTCTGAAGAACGCGACTGGTTGGAACAAGAGTTAATGAACCTTGTGATTCCAAAGCCTTCTGAATTAAACCGTCTATTCTGGGATAAATACGAAGAAGGCCCTAAAGTTGCAACCGATGCGTTTTATAAAATCGCGCTCGATTTAAACTTAATTAAGGTAAATGATATCGCTAAAAATATTTCCTTTAATGGAGCAACCGAGTATGGCGATTTAGAAATCACGATTAACTTATCCAAACCAGAAAAAACAAAAGAAGAAATCATCAAAGCAGCGCAATCGAAGGATTTCAATTATCCTGCCAACCGTCTTTGCTTTGAAAACGTGGGCTACCATGGTCGTATCAACTGGCCAGGTCGCGCTAACCACCGTATTGTCGGAATGGAACTTGGCGGAGAGTCTTGGGGGTATCACTATTCTCCATATGCTTATTATTCTGAGCATGCCATCTTCTTGTCTGAAAACTTAGAACCAATGAAAGTGGACGAGGGAGCGTTTAGCCGACTCCTTGAAATCGTGACACAATTCCCGCATTATTTTGTAGGGTCAAACGCAGGACTTCCAATTGTTGGAGGATCGATTTTAAGCCATAACCACTATCAAGGAGGACGTTACGTATTCCCAATGAACCGTGCAAAAGTTTTAGAAACAGGGATTTCTAAGAAATTTGACACTGTTGAAATCGAACGTCTTTACTGGCCACTTTCTGCGCTTCGTCTTCGTGGGAATAACCGTGAGGAAGTATTTGAAGTGGCGGTTGATATTCTAAAAGCATGGGAAAACTACGAAAACAAAGATCTTGAAATCTTACGTGAATCAAATGGCGAACCGCACAATGCGATTACGCCAATCGTGCGTCGTCAAGGAGATGCGTATGAGTTTGATTTAGTATTACGTAACAATCGTACAACAGAGGAATTCCCTGATGGAATTTTCCACCCACATGCGGATGTACAACATATAAAAAAAGAAAATATCGGTTTAATTGAAGTAATGGGGCTTGCGATTTTACCACCACGTCTGGAACGTGAACTACGCGAAGTAAGAGACTATCTCGTTGGAGAAGGAAGTCTTGAAGCAGTTGCAAAAATTCACCAAGAATGGGCGAAAGAATTAAAAGCACAAGCACCAACAAAAGAAACTGTAGACGCATTTTTACAAAAAGCGGTTAGCGCAAAATTCTGCCGCGTGTTAGAATATGCAGGCGTCTTTAAACAAACAAAAGAAGGCCAAGAAGCATTCAGTGCCTTCATGCATGAATTTACGAAATAGTTAGAAAGGAAGTGCCGTATGACAATCCTCGCACTGGATACATCGAATAAGACATTATCGGTCGCTGTAGAACTGACAGACGGTACCATTATTGAACAAACGATTGAGAACACGTTGCAACATAGTGTTCTCCTCATGCCAACCATTGAAGCCGTATTTAAAGAAGCCGGCATTACAGCAAAAGACTTAACGAAGGTCGTTGTTGCTGAAGGTCCTGGTTCTTATACAGGACTTCGAATTGGCGTTACCGTTGCAAAAACACTTGCGAAGAGTCTGGGGATTCCACTTGTTGGAGTCTCCAGTCTCGACGTCTTTTTACCGAACCTTGCTTCTAAAGTGGAAGTGGGAGAAGTCGTTGTGCCGTTTTTCGATGCTAGACGTGGAAATATTTTCGCAGTAGGTTACAAAAAGACTGATGAAGGCTTTGAAAAGGTGATCGCGGAACAACATATTTCATGGGATGATTTCTTGAAAGTGTTGCCGGAACATGCAGCGGGAGTGACTTTTGTAGGACAATTACAGTCGATTACAAAAGAAGCAATCGTCGAAAAAGGAGCGAGCGAGGCGAAGTGGCTTGAAGGGCAAGAAGCGATTCCTCACGCAACATCGCTTATCGAATTAGGAAAAAATAAGGAAGCTATTGACGCGGACGTGTTTGTCCCAATGTACTTGAAACTGGCAGAAGCAGAAGAAAATTGGCAAGCTGAGCATCCTTTAGAAAAGGGGTCAGTGTATGTGGAACGAGTTTAAAGAACGCTTCGTTCAGTGGTTTGAAAAAATTAAAGCACTGTTTTTAGAAGAAGCGCAACAGATGGATCCGATTCGCGACCAGTTTGAGAACTTTGAAAAAAGAGTGATTCTTGGAAACGGCGCGCAAGGCAAAATCAGAATCGGCCTTCCAGAAGATGCCGCTCGCATATTTGAAGTGGAGAAGGCTGCTTATGATGGAGAGTCTCCATGGGCAAAAGATGTTCTTGAAAAAGATGTCTCTCATAATCCAGCTGCTATTTATATTGTGCTGGAAGTGGAAGAGGAAATCGTTGGTTTCATCGGAGCGAGAACGACAGAGGGAACAGATTTACATATCACGAATGTTGCTGTGCTACACGATTATCGTTTCTTGAATGTCGCAACTTTATTATTGAAAGCATTAGAAAAAATCGCCCGCGCGCTCGACAAGAAAGAAATTACGCTCGAAGCCCGCGTGTCGAATACAAAAGCCATTAAGCTCTATCGTAAAAATGGATACGAAGTTGTTGGTACAAAGGAAAATTACTACACTCCTGAAAATGAAGATGCCGTGGAAATGCTCTATGCATTACCGCCAAAAACACCGTCTTCATTCCATTCATCAGAGTATTCATTTACAAGGTTACATCCAGCTGATTTAGCGATGGCGGAGGCATTAGTCACATTAGTGCAAGAAAACTACGAGCATCCAAATAATTGGAGTGCCGAGAGTTTCCTTGCCGATTTAGAAAATCCAACAAACACGTATTACGGAGTATGGATGCAACGCCAACTAGTAGGATTTCTTGGAGTCCAAAGCGTATTGGACGAGGCAACGATTACGAATATCGTGATTGCGAAAGACTATCAAGGTAAAGGTCTCGCGCAACGTTTATGGCAAATGGTCTTATACGATTTGAAGCAAAAAGACGTGAAAGTTGTTTTCCTAGAAGTGCGCGAAAGCAACAAGCGTGCACAATATTTATATGAAATTCTAGGGTTCGAAGCCTTCCATACGAGAAGTGATTATTACAGTGACCCAGTTGAAGATGCGATTGAATATCGCTTAGAAATAGAACAAAGATAGGAGGAGCAATATGAAAGAAACATTGATTCTAGCAATTGAAAGTAGTTGTGATGAGACAAGTGCAGCCGTGATTCAAAACGGCAATACCATCCTTTCAAATATTGTAGCCTCTCAAATTAAAAGTCATATGCGTTTTGGTGGGGTTGTGCCAGAGATTGCTAGCCGCCATCACGTTGAACAAATTACACAAGTCATTGACGAAGCTCTTGCAAAAGCAGGTAAAACATTGGATGACATGGACGCCATCGCGGTGACGTATGGTCCAGGACTTGTCGGAGCCCTTCTCATTGGGATTTCCGCAGCGAAGGCTTTAGCTTTAGCGAGTGGGAAACCGCTCATTGCGGTGAACCACATGGCAGGACACATTTACGCCAACCAACTCGTGGAACCTTTGCAATTTCCACTAATGGCGCTTGTAGTAAGTGGTGGACATACGGAACTTGTGTATATGCCAGAAGATGGCGAGTTCCAAATTATCGGAGAAACAAGAGATGATGCTGCAGGGGAAGCTTACGATAAGATTGGTCGTATTCTGAACTTGCCATATCCTGGTGGAAAGAAAATGGACGAACTAGCTCATCTTGGAACGGATACTTATGACTTCCCACGTGCGATGATTCATGAAGACCACTTCGATTTCAGTTTTAGTGGATTGAAATCAGCGGTCATCAATCGTGTGCATAACGCCAAACAAAAAGGCGAAGAGATTGTCCCTGAAGATTTAGCCGCAAGTTTCCAAGCCAGTGTCGTAGAAGTTCTTGTCGAAAAAACAAGACGCGCTCTTGAAGCCTATCCTGTAAAACAATTCGTGTTAGCAGGAGGAGTGGCAGCTAATAAGGGTCTTCGTACAGCGATGACGCAGATGATGGAAGAACACTACCCAGCAGTCACATTTTCCATCCCGCCATTATCACTTTGCGGCGATAATGCAGCGATGATTGGTGCTGCAGCCTATACAAAATACATGCAAAAAGACTTTGCAAATATGGATTTAAACGCAATTCCCGGACTTGAATTAGGGGATGAATAAAACTATTGCAAATTCAATTTGAGCATGTTATTATATTCGTGTTGCATTATGCATGCGAAAATAAATAACTCTGGATTAGCAAATAATTCAGGGCAGGAGGAATAGAAATGAAACAAGGAATTCACCCAGAATATCGTCCAGTAGTTTTCATGGATACAACTACAGGATTCAAATTCTTATCAGGTTCAACAAAGACTTCAAGTGAAACAGTTGTATGGGAAGACGGAAACGAATACCCATTACTACGTGTGGAAATCACTTCTGATTCTCACCCATTCTACACAGGTCGTCAAAAATTCACTCAAGCAGACGGACGTGTGGATCGTTTCAACAAAAAATACGGTCTCAAATAAGAACTTTACAAACTCTCTCACTTCGAGAGAGTTTTTTTGTGCGTTCAAAAGTTCCGCCAAGGGCGGCGATTATGGTGTAAGGGTAGATGGTGTGGAAAAGAGAATTCTTTTTATCAGCCATTGTTTATTGAAACAAAATAGCGGGATACCGGAGAAAGCCTTGAAGTCTTTCTCCTTCGAAGCCTCAAACAAGCCGTAATGGATAAAATCCATAACGGCTTTTAATTCGCATTCGCTATGATTCCCCGCTATGGTTTCAATAAATGTCTGATAAGCGAATTCTCTTTTTATTTTTCTGGCGCAATACCATAATCGCCTTTTGGGGTTAAAAGCTTCTCGAGGAGAGAGATTGTAGAGTTCTATTCTCGACAAAGGGCAAGGGAGAAGAAATAGAGTGTGTGCGTTTCATGAGGAGAGTAGATGTAACATTTTTGTTAC
>JUUF01000441.1 GCA_001058355.1 Carnobacterium maltaromaticum | reverse complement strand
AAAAAAGAACCCAGCATGACGGCTAGGTTCGGTTGATTTAATTAATTTTTGTGGCACATCACGGATTACTGTTTCAAGAACTTATCTAACTCTTCATAAGGAAACCCACCACCAAATTCATATTTTCCGTCTTTTTTTATAATCGTGAAATCCATTCTCAAGTTTTCATTCCCATTAATCAAAAGCTCAGAATTAAGGCCCCTATCCTCTACAGATGGCATTTTATCCACATTAACCTTGTAAGAACGAATTTTCCCCTTCTCAGTAAATGCTTGAGGATCGAGCTTTAGAAGCTCCTCTTTTATCAAAGCTACTATTTCTGGTCTCTTCATTTCTTCGTCCCTAAGATAATCATCTGCTTCTCGAGAAATAGAATAGACTTCTGCTTTGTAATTTTCCGATTCCTTATTCTTGTCCTTAAACCTCCCAGTACTCTCACTATTACTGACAAGTATTCCTATTATTAAATCGGGATTTCCATTTATAAATATACTAGTTTCAATTCCGAATCCCCATGAATTCTTAAAGGTTTTATCATAATCAATTTCATATGATTTAATTATATGGTATTCGCTAATACCTCTTTCACTAGCGTCTTTATCCCTAATCTTTTTATCACTAATCACTATTCCATTACGTTCTCTAGGTTCTCTGATAATATTATCTTCTACACTTCTTAGTGCTTTTTCAATGGCTGCGATGACTTCTGGCTTCTGTAACTCTTCTCGAATATATACTTTCTCTCGATATTTCGAAATGACTACTATGGCGAGATATGATAATAGAATCCCTACTATGATTCTCCCTATTTTTCTCTTTTTCTTCATATGGATACTCCTAAAAATTATTGTTTTTCCTCGATTGATTCTAATTGAAATTCCTTGTTTTTATAAAGAATATCTACTGGAAATCCTACAAAACAACCAATCAAAATCCAAAGCGTCAAAATAGTATTAAAAACTAAAAGTACCACACTACCACCAATGCTAGCCCTTAAATAAAATAAAAAGAGAATTACATTAATGGAGAGTGGAATGTAAAACGAAAGATGTCGTTTTGACGTCGTTTTAAATGTTGCAACATATCTCTTTGGATGCGAAGACACTCGGTCTGCCACGTATTTTTTAGACATCATGGCAAATAATTTCATCAGTAGCGCTGCAAAGAGAATTGAAATCATAAAGAGTCCAACTTGAAAAATAAATTGTTGATGTAATTTTTGTTCTTTTATGAATTGGGTTAACGAGCGATACACTATATTAGCAAACAATTGACTCCCTGCTGTAATCGCAACGAAAGTACTTGATTGCAGATTCTTTTGTTCAAATCTCGTATCATTTTTATCGATTTCAATCATATCAACCGTTACTTTATCTGATTGAACTCCAAAGCAGTAAAGTTTATTCGAAACTGTACTCACATCCATCAAATATCGATTACCTTGTGCATCCATCAGCAATTTATAACACATAGAATTAGCGTTAGTGATTGTTACTTCTTCCATAATCCACTCCGTTTTTACTGTTTTTCTTCGATTGATTCAAGTATAAAAATTTTATTATTGTACAAATTATCGACAGGGACTTCCACCAGCCAAACAAAAAATAGCCAAAATGCGAACATCATATTATATATCAATAATAATTCTCCCCAAGAAGGTGCTTTTGCGTAAAAGAAAAGGAGGACTGCAATAATGGCCAGAAAAATATAATAACTCGCATTGTTTTTACCTTCTGTTCTAAATGTAGCGATATACTTTTTAGGATTAGAAGGAAGTTTCTTTGATACCTTGAATCTAGAAACTCCTATCATTACTAGCGCTATTAAGAATGCCAAAATGAAAGTCCCTAGAAAAATTCCGTACTTTAGAAAAGGCTGTTGGTGAATATGATAGCTATCCAACATCCCATCCAGTAGTTTCGTTATCGACTTTGATAGGAGAGGTGTACTTGCGAACGCCCCTACACCTGCCACTACCGCTCCATTAACTTTTGTTTTCTTATCAAAAAGGCGACTTTTTTTATCAATCTCAACCATTTCAACACGCACTCTTTTGGGTTGAAATCCAAAACCAAACACGTTGGGGCTGATGGTACTCGTATCCAT
>JUUF01000440.1 GCA_001058355.1 Carnobacterium maltaromaticum | reverse complement strand
ACTCCGAGGCCATCTTCAAAGCTTCTACTAATGTCTCTTTTCACCACCCGAGACTCTCTACTGAAAAGTTCCACTTTTACTCTTCTCATCAACGTGTCTTATAAACATGATAATAGGATACCAGCAAACCACCTTCTAGTCAATTAACACTTTTTTATCACTGGTTATAACTACTGGTTATACCAAAAATAAATTTACTATATAATAGCTAATATTTCTCTACCTTTTTATTTTCTTGTACAATGAGGGTGACAACCTCGAAAGGAGCTTTCCTATGGAACATGAATTAATTCCTTATAAAACAATGCCGACTTGGACGGCAGAAACATTACCAGAGCCATTTAGAAAAATGCATAATACAAAAGTGGGTACTTGGGCACACCTCACGATTTTAGAAGGCGCGCTTACCTTCTATGAACTCGACGAAGAAGGAAATGTTTTAGCAGAACACCTCTTTACGAAAGAGTCTGAGATTCCATTCGTCGAACCTCAAGCATGGCACCGCGTTTCACCTGCCAGCGACGACTTGAAATGTTATCTCACTTTTTATTGCACTCCTGAAGACTACTTTGCCAAAAAATACGACCTCACGCGTACGCATTCGGAAGTGATTGAGGCGACGCCGAAATTCCCTAAAGGAAAGGTGCTCGACCTTGGAAGTGGCGAAGGAAGAAACAGCTTATACTTGGCGAAAAAAGGATTCAACGTAACTTCGCTCGACATCAACTCAATGAGCCTTGCGAAATTAGCACAAATTGCGGAAGCGGAAGGGCTTGATATCGACATTCAGCCTTATAACATCGAGAGTGCCGATATTCCAGGTGGACTCTATGACGTCATCATTTCAACAGTGGTCTTGATGTTCTTAGATCCGTATGCAATTCCAGATGTGATTGAAAATATGCAATCCCATACGGCTCCTGGCGGGTTCAACTTAATCGTAGCAGCCATGTCGACAGAAGACGCGCCATGCCCAGTGAACTTCCCTAAGACATTTGCAAGCGGCGAATTGAAAGACTACTACGCAGGCTGGACATTGCATAAATATAATGAAGACTTTGGCCAACTCCATAAAACAGACGAGAACGGCAATCGTATTAAAATGAGATTTGTGACCATGTTGGCACAGAAGTAAGGATGTGAGAAAAAGCGTTTAGAGACGATGACGGTTCGAACTTTGCCGTAAGCGACTTGAAAAGTCGCGCGGACAAAGCGAGAAAGGCTTGAGTCTCTGCTTTTTCGAACTCAACTACACA
>JUUF01000439.1 GCA_001058355.1 Carnobacterium maltaromaticum | reverse complement strand
TCTAATTCACATCGGTTACTTTTTGCTATTGTTGTTACTATAGAATCCGAGGATGGGTCGTTTCCAATCGTGCAGTGTCAACCTGTTTTATTTTTTCTTTGAAGGCACGGGGGAGAGTGCGTTTCGATGTGGTGCGGAGCTAGGGATGAGCAGAGCGTTACTCTCTGAGGCTTGTGAGAGGGACGAGTCATGGCGGTGCTTGCCTTCCGGTCTTGGAAAGGGAACAATGCGATTGTCTTAAATCGCCCTCTAATTCACATCGATTGCTTTATCCATGCTTTGCAGAGCATATTCTTGAGATATTTAATATAAAGTTAAATTCTTTTCTGTGCTTTTATATATATCTGTATAGAAATAAATTCTATTACCTTTTATCTCTTTCAGATAAATCAAGTCTTCGATACCTCCAATATACTCAATTGATAGATCATCTAAATTTAATGTTGCAAGCCTAAATCCAACAACGCAAAATCGTCTGATGAAAACTGGAATAATAATTTTTCTATTGAAATATAACAACGGCCCTCCAAACCCCTGTTCTTGAATAATAACTTGACCGTTAATGGACAGACTTCCAACTAGGGGAGAACCTTGATTAACTTCCATCAAATCAAGGTAACTGACTTCCCAATTGTCAAACAAAAATTTTTCTTGAAAGTCTAAAGGAGTTTCATTCAAAATTTTTAACTTAGACATTTCTAAAACTTACCCTTTCTTTTAATTTTTTCAATTTAACTTTTTGAACCTCTTCTGAATGCACTATAAATTGTAATTCGGCGCAAAAGCATATAAATTCTCTCCATCTTCCAACCCAATCGGATCCTGATTCGCAAATCGACCTACATCAGGCTCGTAATACCTGAAGAAGTTTCTTGCGGGCTACGGCTTGCTATTTATTTCTTAATATATTTTTCTATATATCTGTATTGCTCTTGTGTACATTTAACTGAAAAAAGTATTTTTCCACTTATAATACTTTGAGCAGAAAAAATATCTTTCTCATATTTGAATTTTATTTTACTTAACGGAATCTTTCCTTTTCCATTTTCTTTTCCACAAAAAAGCTTATATTGTAACTCATTATTACTTATACCTATGTCTCCACAAGTTTTTTGACTATTATATTCTGATACAATTATATTTAACCAGCCATGTTGAAAATCATATGAGTAATGTGAAACATAAGGTAATTTAGAAGAGGAGGATCCTATTAGAGATAAAATTGAACTTAAAATAGATTTCATAATATATTTACCATTTAATTTATTAATTTTCTTAGCTAACGAAGCAGGAATAACCCAACCTACGACTACTGTTTGTTAAGTTTAAGCCATGATCTATGTTTGTTAAGAGGAGTTTATTGTCCTTGACCAAGAATTTCCTCTCCAATTATTGCATCTAACTCTATCCATGCATCTTCAAGTTGATTAACAATAGAAGATTCATTTTTATTAGGATCGTCTTTTAAATTGAGATACCAAATATGTGTTAATTTCGGTATTTCATATAAAATAGATGCTAGTCTTTTTTCAATTAGATTATGATTATGAGTATAATGCTTTATTTCATTTAAAATTTTTAATAATTCTTGATAGTCCTTTACATCGAATTCAAGATCCATTCTGACCTTATAAATAAAACGATTATTTTCAAGTTTTTCTAATAATTCTTTCATGGTAACCACCTTTAAGTTATACAAAGCAAAGCCTGCTTCTGCTGGAATAGTTTATTTATTTTTAAAGTTAAGCGTTCAGTCCAATAGAAATAGATAACACATCTTTCTCATTGTCGAGTAGAGATATATCAATAACTTTATCTATTTTATGACTAAATAATTTTAAACAATAAAAATTAGGTTTGTTTATTAATTCTAGCCAATTGCTAATATTTTTTATTTTGATAATAAACAAGGGGAATAATTCTATTGGTGTTTCAGCCGAATCATTTATTCCTCCATAAAAGTATACATAAGCAATATCATTTTCCTCTGGTGTAAAAAAATTTAATATTTCATTTTTTATCGATAAACTAAAATTTTCTTTTGATAATTCTATATTTCTATAGGGGGTAAAAGTACGATTTATTATTTCACATGAGAGTGGATATGGAATAATTTTTTCAGAATCTGAAATTAAATTATTCAAAAAATGAATTTCTTTCATTTTTTTCATTAAATGATTCTGTTTTAAAGTAAAGATCTTATTTTCTAAAGTTGTCATGATACTATTTCCTATGTTGTACTGGCACATTATCTTTGTATTTCTTCCAAGAAAATGTACCATTCCCATTATTTCTTTTTGACTAAGATTTCTCTCCATTTTGGCAGTAGTGGATTTGTTGGCGGCTTTCGCCGTCTTCGGTTGTCCAATTGCGGACCGGTACGAAGGGTTCGTAGCTGTCGGGATCGATGTAGATATAGGTATGTTTGCCGTCCGGGTGGACTTCCTGCAGCAAATGGCTGCCGTCTCAAACGAAACGGGTTTGGTTTTCGAGGTCGTTCCTGCTTAAATCATGCAGGAATGACGTTTCTGAAACTTCTTCATTTTTCAGACAACCTTGATGCTTCGTTGGATATTTACCCTAACTGCGGCTTAACAAGATAATTTGTTTAAGTTCGAAATTTATTAGGTAAAGTAATATATTTAATTTCATGTTTACTACGGAGTGATTCAAGGGCAGAAATATTTTCTAGGTTTCTCGCATAGCATATTTCGATTTTTTCTAGATTAGTCATATTTTCAATTCCGTCTAATGACTTGATACTTGGTCGTACTAACAGAAGATCTTTTAAGTTTGTAAGTTCATGAAATTCACTTAGATCTTTGCCTTTGTAAGACCAGATATGTAATCTTTCCAGTTTGTGAGATTTGCCTACATTCTTAATTTTTCTTGAGTAATCGAATCTGATATCCTTTAAATTTTTAATAAGAGATATATCAATGTCGAAGGCTTTTTGTAGCAATAAGGTTTCAAGTTGCTCTAGTGAGTATAATGTCTCAAGATTGTAAATATTTTTAATTTCAAAATCATTTTCTATAGCAATATATGGTAATTCAGGATATTGTTTTAAATCTGAAAAATCAAGATCTACAGGATTTGCAAATTTATCAGAATCTAAAAATAATGCACTAAGTTTCCCCATGATTCGAAGCCCACATTTATATAATTTTGCCTGCTTAATTCCAGCGTTCAAATAATTAGGTAGAACTTCTACTAAGTTAATATGTTTGTTATATCCACAAGTGGTTTTCATAATATACCTCCATTAATACATGAGCGGTTAATAGATATTAACAACTTCTATTTAAAAGTTAACAAGCAGATTTGCATTTTCCTGATTTAACATTTTCCATTCGTTGATTAATTACTTTTGCGTAACGAGCGGCTATATTTCTTTCTCTAGCAGTAGTATTTTTATCAGCATATAGTTTTACACCATTTGAGAGTATTTTGTTCATAAATGATGGATTCAATTTTTCATTATGAATCGCCATTAATCTGGCTTCTACCATAAGTGCCATTTTATCGCTTTTTAATTTAACATGGACACAAGCAGTAGGTTTAGACATTGGATTTGATTGTTTAGGCCCAGTTCTATACCTAATTGATCGTCTCATTTGTGATAAAGGACCTTTACCAATATATAATTGGATCATGTCTGTAAAAAAACACCGCTAAGACCTAAAAAATGCACCCAAGATTGTGTATTAGGAGAAAAAGTATACAAATTCTCCCCAACCAACAACCGAATCGGATCCTGATTCACAAACCTCCCGGCATCAGGCTCATAATACCGCATCAATTGGTAATGGGATTGGATTGTTAAAGAACGGATGTTTCAGAGATGGCCTTACAGGCTTTATTGGGTCTTGATCCAACCTACTTGTTATGGCTTGCTTAAAGTTATTTGCTATTTAATGCATCCGAAAATAAATCAAATATTTCTTTTGAAAATTTTGATGTTTCAATAGGCTCGGGCAAAACTAATAAATAATAGTAGGCTTTTTCAAAAATTAAATTAATATCGTAAGGTTCAAAGTCGGATAATCCATCAAATTTGTATAAACTAACCACCTGATTCATCGTAACTCTTTTTCCTTCAAGACCAAAACAACCTTCTCCGTTTTTATTTAAGTGGTAACCTTTTTTTAAATGGGAATTTAACATTTTATTATTCTTATAAAAGAATAAATTTTTTTCATCATTAAATTCTGTATATTCATACTTAAATTTTAGTTTATTTTCTACTATGTCTGTAATTTTTTTATAAACATTTTTAATTTCTTTGTCTGTGTAAAAACGATAAAATTCACCTTCTGTCCAACTCATTTTTATTTTCCTCCCTTTCCTTTTTTTGATGTACTACCACAAATACCATGTTGTACATCGCTTTTTAATTTTCCATTGCTATCTCTTAGATGAATATCTTCTTCAATATACAGTCTTTTTATTCCATCTTGCCTATCAACACGTTTAATTTTTTCATCATCTACCTCAAATGAAATATAGTATTTACTTTTTATTTGAGTTACATACAAAATCATTGATTTTTTTGTTTAATTCATAATTTACTTGATCTAAATACATAATTTCTCCTTCTTATGTGCATTTTTTAAAGAGTATTTATTACCATGTTGGTCCGGTTGTGTACCTGTTCCAAGGGTTGTAGCTGTCGGGATCGGTGTAGATATAGGTATACCTGCCGTCCGGTTGGCCTTCTTGCAAGAGGTGGCTACCGTCCCAAACGAATCCGGTTTCTTCTTCGAGGCCGTCTGAGAAGAAGCCGAGTTCGTGCCTACCGCGCACACTTTACGTCGGGATTGGAGGTTTCATACGGGCTACGGCTGATTCAAACATCCTAAGCATTATAATTTAGATAATCTTTAATAAAATACTCAAAGTTATCCCAATGTTTGCTAAATTGTTTATTTTCTATAAACTTTTGAATAGTGGGAGCCTCTACATAAAAAACCTCATCGGTATTTTTATCATAGAGGATATAATCATCCAACTCATTATTTAACAGGGAAAAATAATTATCAGGTAAGCCAATATTTTTTCTCAAAATTTCTGTTTGGCTACTTGAAAAATCCTCTAAGTCCATTGCTAAATCAACTAAATATCCAATTTCCCCATAAATTTCATCACTATATGTTACCCAAAATTCAATGAAGTCATGATTTACCTCCCCAAAACCTAACCCTTTGAATAATTTACGATATTCCTCCTGACTTTCTGGGAATATTCTACCAAATTCATCATCAAGATATTCTTTAAAATCAGTATCTAACATAACAAACCTCTCTATTGTAAATATAGGTGAATTAACATTAAAATCCCCCAAATTTCCTTCTTCGTCTTTTTTCTGCATTTGTTCTATCTGTAGGATCTTGATTTAACCATTCGCACTTTCTTAAGTTAAACTTTAGTAATATTCTTTATAGAATCAACCATTAATTCTTCCAAATAACTACTATTTTCATGGCAAATAGTTATTTCTTTGTCTTTGAAAAAAGAATATCCTCTTGACTCAGATATGTCAACCATTCCTTGCGATTGAAGGAAGAAGAGAACTATAATAAAATCTATTGATTCAA
>JUUF01000438.1 GCA_001058355.1 Carnobacterium maltaromaticum | reverse complement strand
AAGTGGCGACGTGGAAAGCCGCTCCAAAGGAATCTAGCCGCAGAGCCGTTGAAGTACTAGAGGCGTATCTATGCGAACATACAACGATAACTGAGGAGAGTCCATCCAAGGTTGAGGAAAAAGCGCATCAAGATGATTAAGGGGAACATACAAAATGACGGTTTAAAAGGAATCTTTGGGGATAGAAGATACGACCTTTGAACGTCAGGAGGAATGACAATGAAAAAGAAACAGAAAGTGAAGGAACGCAATGTAAGACAACTGCGCCAGTTGATTGAAGCAGTGACCGAGCAAAACGGGGAAGAAGGCACACTACCAATGAGCTTGTACCCGTTACGCATCTGTATAACCATCCTTAGTGTTGCTGGAGTGGTGTTCGCAGTGGCGGTGTTTGGAAGCATGTTTATGATCGAAGCGGGCTTTTTTCATACACTATCCTTGATGTTTGAAACGTGGAATCCAGTACTAGTCGAACAGGTAGTCAGGGTCCTCTTTGGCCTGGCACTTCACTTCGCCATCATGTTTGCCGCCCTAGCCGTTGTTCTCTACTGCTGCCACAGATCCGTTCGTTGGGAATGGAAAAAGCTCGTGGCTCGTGGAAATGAAGAAGTGGCGAC
>JUUF01000437.1 GCA_001058355.1 Carnobacterium maltaromaticum | reverse complement strand
GCCGTCGCAAAGATTGTGTTTTCTCTCCAACTTGGATTATTTAAACTGAACACCGTTACACCTCCTACACCTAATAATGCGATTGTTCCTATAATGGCTAATTTCTTCTTCATGTTCCGCCTCCTCTATTCTTCTATACTCATTAATTGTACAAATTCATAACCTTCTGCATCAACAATATAGCCTTCGTTTGGACGTGGAGATTTTTCGTTTGAGATATACGGGAAGCGAACATATTCTTGGTCGCTGATACGCATTCCCATGAACACCTGTGTCGCCAATTGTCTGTGTAAGGTTACAAGCGTTGAGTAATTCGTCATTAAGTCTTTATAGTTCCCTACAAACACTGGAGTAATACCGTACTTAGGTCCTTCTAACAGAAGTTCTTTGAACTGATTTTCTGTAATATTAAGACTTTGACCAAGAATTTGAATATCTGGAACGATAATAAGTGATTGAGTATACTCTCCAGGTCGCGTCATACGTTCCTTTAAGTTGTCTAAGATGATATTCATTCCATCTTTAGCGCTCAGTGTATCGCTGAAACGATGCGCTTCCTTAAACTGATCTAATGGTACTAATCCTAATGGATCCACAATCACCACTTGAACAGGGGCCGTATATTGTTTCAACTGGTAAGCCAATACTTTGTAGAACTGAGTAACACTTCGAACATTATCACTAACTAATGAGATGGCTTTATCCAATGTAAATGCAGCCACTTCGACCATTTCTCTCGTTAACCCGAGTAATACTTGATGGTTTCGTTCTGCTCGGTCTACTTGAGCTTCCACCATTTCTGGTGTCACCACTTCTGGCAACATCGGAATTGGTTGTGGTAATGCACCTGTCCAATAACGAGACATTTCTTGCGCTTCTGCTTTCACTTGCTGAATCATCGATGAATTATCTTCAGAAGTATACGGCACACACACTTGGAATGAAACGACTGTATCTTGTTTCATTAATCCGCGACCACGGATATCTAAAAGTACTTGGCTTGTCCGCCCAACAATACTTGTAACATCGCTCTGTTCGAATAAGTAAAGCGCAATTTTTGTTTTAAAGTTTGCTTGTAATTGTACACGCATAGCATTGAAACGAGACATCGTTGTGATGAGGTAGATTCCTAGAGAGGCACCTTCACGCGCTAGAATATTAACGGTTTCGTTAAACGTTTCGCTGAAAGTAGCGTCACTCACACCATCAAAACTATCGATTGCAATAAATAGTGAAGGGAATGGTGTTACGGCATCTCTGTTGTATTGTTGCATATTACTTGAGCGCGCCTCGCTAAGAGCTGCCTTTCGTACCTTCACTTCTTTTTGAAGGCGTCGTAATGACTTCATCACTTTCTCATTATCGTCTGCTGTAAAGTAGTCCGCCACATGCGGAAAATCCACTAAAGAAATTAATCCACTCGTTCCAAAGTCATATAAATAGATATGCGATTGCTCTGGCGTTGTTTTACGCATTACATCAATCAATGCATTTTGAATAAAGGTAGACTTCCCATACCCTGGGCTTCCAACAACCAGAATATGACCACAATCGTTAAAGTCAACTGTCAGTGGTAATTGCGCTTGTTGTTCCGGAATATCTTGATATCCTAATAAAAACTCAGGATGTTTATTTTCACCCCAATAATGTTTAAATTGAATATCTTGGATATCTTCCGCTGCTATTCTCTCTTTTAACGGTGGAAGCCAAGGACTTGCGACCTTTGGAAGATGTAGCGATTCGAATACACGCTTCGCTTCTTGAACGACCGCATCCAATTGCGTTGGCAATCGTTTCTGATTCCCACTTTCATCTAATCCACTTAAGTCTTTATTGATTGCTTCATACTGTCCATTATCTTTAATAGCATACACTGTCGTATCTCGGTGTGTAGAACGTACTGCTTCTGGTTCATAATCGGCTCCACTCCAAGCGCTCTGGAATAATTCATAGATTTCATTATTCCCAACTTGTAGGTATCCTCGACCTGTCTGCGTAATTTCTGCAGCATCTGGCGTTTTAATAATTTCTCGCGAATCAGCCACATCTTGTACTTTCAACGCAATCTTAAACTTCGAGTTAGACCAGATTTGGTCATCCACAACTCCGCTTGGTTTTTGAGTCGCTAAGATTAAGTGAATTCCGAGCGAACGTCCGATACGTGCTGCAGATACCAACTCTTTCATGAAGTCAGGTTGGTTCGTTTTCAATTCAGCAAACTCATCCGAAATCAAGAATAAATGAGGCATTGGCTCAGTGGCTACACCCTCTTTAAATAATTTCATGTACTGATTAATATGGTTTACATCATATTCTGCAAATAATCGTTGACGTTTCTTCAATTCTGCTTGAATAGACACTAAGGCACGATTGGCTTGTGCGACATCTAGGTTAGTAATCGCTCCAACTAAGTGAGGTAGGTCCGCAAATAGGTTCGCCATCCCCCCACCTTTGTAGTCAATCAATAGAAATGCCACTTCATATGGATGGAAATTTACCGCTAATGAGGCAATATACGACTGTAAGGTTTCAGATTTCCCTGATCCTGTTGTCCCCGCCATTAGTCCGTGAGGCCCATGCGCTTTCTCATGTAAATTCAACATTAACAATTCATCACGGCCACGTAGCCCTAACGGTACTGCCATTGTTTGGTACGTATCATTCGTTGCCCAACGATGGTTCATATCTAATGCTTCTACAGAATCGACACCATACATTTCTAGGAATGTGACACTATCTGGAATCGCGTTTCGTAGTGTTTGAACATGCGTCACTTGAGCCAAGTCTCTTGCGAATTGTTCTTTGGCTTCAGTGGATAACTTCTCAAATGTCACAAACGGTTTATCCATATATTCGCCATTATGGAGGCGTAATGTTCCTTGACGATTCCCTTTGAAATCCACAACAGTATTTACATGTTCTGGTAGGCTTTCAATCACATCTTCTACAAATAGATAGCTAATTCCAAGGTGTGATAAATCTTCATTGATAAACTCCATAATATTATGATCTAGCATTAGAGACAAATCCGTAATCACGAATACGTAATGAGGAGTAAATGTGAGTTGTTTATTACTTCCTGCTTGTTCAGCCGCTTGTTTGCGTTCTTTGATCATTTGATAGAGAGACGTTAACAATTGATCGCGACTACGTTGATGGTATACAAAACTACGGCAATTAAACTGCTGGAGTTTCATATGTGGTAACCAACGGCTCCATTCCCACAATGGGAGTTCTTCTTCACGAAACACTGGAACAAATTGCACATCATGGTAACTATGGAAAGTCGCTAACTGAATAATCGCTTGTTGAACTTGCTCGATGACTGTTCGACGAGAGCCGATATATCCTGTTGGAGCCGATAACAAATCATTCGTAATAGGTAGATTTTCTAAGTATTGATAATGCGCCACTAATTCCGTTACTTGTTCACTGATGGCTTCATTATATTCTGTTAACTCAGATTTTTTATAATCGACTTTAAAACTTGGAATGATTTTTCCTGTTCCTAGACGGTATGTTAAAAAGTCAAAGTGATGAGGCGTCTTTTCATAGAGACGTCTATCCGTCACCTTCGCCATTTCCATTACAGCGTCAACAGATGGATAGTGATAATTCAACGCTTCTGCCTGCTCTTTAGATAAGTCATAAAGCTCTTTATATTTCTCATTCAGATACGCTTTATAGTTCTCCATCTTTTTCGCTTTCAGACGTTTATTTTGTTTTTTGTCTGAGAAGAAACTGTGGACTGAGGTGATTAAAGTAATCACCGACATCCCCATCATCATAATCATCATTCCGCCATTTCCTGTAAGAAAATGCGTTGCCACCGTAAGCCCAATCATCGCAAGCGGCATGATAATTAATTTTAATAACGATTGCTTCTGCATATTATCTTCAGTTGGTGGCGCTAAGATGCTCACCACATCATCTGGCTCACGTAAAATGAACCGAGGTGAACGGTGAAAATCACTTGTCTTATCCTCTGGTGTATCTTCAAAATCTAACTGCACAAGAGTTGTTTCAATCGGCTCGATACTAGCGATAAAAACTTTTTGCCCTTGAATTCTAATAAAATAGCCACTCGTAGAAAATAGGTAATCTCCCTCACTCATCTGTGCAGGAGTTGTTACCAACTGCCCATTCAAGAACAGCTCTTTCTCGGATACAATTTCATATTCTGTAGCGTTTGCTTGAATCAATAATTCTTGGCTTTGAGCAATACTTATCGCATGAATTTCGTCTGGTCCGATAGTTAATGGTTCTTTTGTGAGTAACGTTTGTAAGCTATATTGAAAAACAAATAATTCTGCAACAATCTCATTACTGAATGGAAGGCTATGTTTTCCGTTCGTGTAAATACGGTCCGCAAACGACACTTGTCCATTTTTCACGATTAATTTATCTGCAAATGCATTTTCCACAACAAAATCATCACTTAGATGAGTTCCCACACGGTAAGCTCTCTCTTTTGAAATGTCGTAGATG
>JUUF01000436.1 GCA_001058355.1 Carnobacterium maltaromaticum | reverse complement strand
CTCAATCCGGTACAGCTATTATCTCTACCATTAAGATATCCCTATGGTTCGTAGTTAGACCGAAGGTCTTTTCCCTTTATTTATGCACAAACATTGCATCGCCAAAACTAAAGAAGCGGTAACGTTCTTCGATGGCATGCTGATACGCTTCTAGTGTGAATTCACGTCCAAGATAAGCGCTGACAAGCATCACAAGCGTTGATTTTGGCAAGTGGAAGTTCGTTACAAACGCATCCACCACACGAAACTCATATCCAGGCGAGATGAAAATATCCGTCCACCCACTCGCAGGCACCACATGCCCGTTATTGTCTCTCGCAACTGTCTCTAATGTACGAATCGAAGTCGTACCAACTGCAATCACACGTTTACCAGCTTTCTTTGTCGCTTCAATCATATCCGCAGTTTCTTTGGATACATTGTAATACTCAGAATGCATCTTATGGTCTTCTAGCGAATCCACCGAAACGGGTCTAAATGTTCCAAGCCCAACGTGCAATGTGACTGGCACAATATTTACACCCTTGTCACGGATTTGTTGCATTAATTCTTCTGTGAAGTGCAATCCAGCTGTTGGAGCTGCTGCAGATCCATTCTCTTTAGCATACACTGTTTGATAACGTTCTTTATCTTCTAAACGTTCTTTGATATAAGGCGGTAATGGCATTTCACCAAGAGATTCCAACACTTCTAGGAATACTCCTTCGTATGAAAACTCGATAATACGTCCACCTTGTTCTAATTCTTCGACAACCGTTGCTTTAAGTCGGCCATCTCCAAAAGAAACAACACTACCCACTTTCATACGTTTGGCTGGTTTCACAAGTGTTTCCCACTTGTCGCCTTCCGTATTCGTTAATAGTAAGACCTCAATATGAGCTCCTGTTTCTTCTTTTGTTCCATAAAGACGTGCTGGGAGTACACGCGAGTTATTCACAACGAGTGTATCTCCTTCTTCTAATTCATCTAGTAAATCAGAAAAATGTTTATCTTCAATGCTATGTGTTGTTTTATCCACCACTAATAAACGTGAAGACGTACGGTCTTTCAATGGCGTTTGAGCGATTAATTCTTCGGGTAAATCGAAGTCAAAATCTTTCGTTGTATAGTTCATTTCTATTTCCTTCCTTACGACATGGGATATAAGCGCCCTAAGTGAGCATATCCTTCTGGCGTCACCACACGACCGCGTGATGTCCGTTTTAAAAATCCAATTTGTAATAAATATGGTTCATACATATCTTCGATAGTTTCAGCATCTTCTGAAATATTCGCCGCAATAGCACCAAGTCCAACTGGACCACCATCGTATAAATCAATCATTGCCGTCAATAATTTACGGTCGATATGGTCTAACCCTTTAGCGTCCACACGTAAGACCTTCAATGCTTGCTGAGTAATTTCTTTTGAAATCATGCCTTCTTCGTATACTTGAGAAAAATCTCGTACACGTTTCAAGAGACGGTTCGCAATACGTGGTGTTCCACGAGAGCGAAGCGCAATCTCAAGAGCGGCCTCATCTTTAATTTCACTATCAAAGACATTAGCACTGCGTTTTACAATTTCGGAAAGTGAAGCCTCATCGTAATACTCCATATGTTCCACAATTCCGAAACGGTCACGAAGCGGCGCAGAAAGTGCCCCTGCACGAGTCGTCGCCCCAATTAACGTGAACGGTGGCAATGGGAAATGTACCGGATGCGCAGTTGGCCCTTGACCCACCACGATATCGACGAAGAAATCTTCCATCGCAGAATACAACATCTCTTCCACAACACGTGGCAAGCGGTGAATCTCGTCGATAAATAAAACATCCCCTGCTTGTAAGTCGTTTAAGAGAGCCACTAAGTCCCCTGGGCGTTCAATCGCTGGGCCACTCGTCGTCTTAATGCCGACTTCTAATTCGTTGGCAATCACCATCGCTAAGGTCGTTTTTCCAAGTCCTGGAGGTCCATATAGTAATACGTGATCCAAGGCTTCTGAACGACTACGCGCCGCTTGAATATAGATAGCAAGTTCTTCTTTTACTTTTTGTTGACCGATATACTGTTGTAACGTCTGTGGACGCAGTGATAATTCGTCTTGTACTTCCCCTTCGTCAAGCGGGTTTTGGTCAATAAAACGTTCTTCCTCCACGATAATCCTCCATTATTTCATCAATAGTTTAAAGGCCACTTTTAATGCCTCTTGCGTCGTACTTGGAGCAGCAGCTTCCAGCGACTTCCAAATCTTTGTAATTTCTTTTGCAGAATAACCAAGGCCGAGTAAGGCTTCTTTTGCTTCTTCAAGTGTTGCTTGGTTTGTTGAAACAACTGCTTTCGTCGCCTCTTCAGGAAGTACTTCAAACTTCCCTTTCAAGTCTAAAATAATTTGTTGTGCTGTTTTCTTTCCAACACCAGGGAATTTTGTTAAATAAGTGACATTGCCACTTTCTACAGCATTCACGAAACCTTCTGTATCATCATTTGCCAAAATACTCATCGCACTCTTTGGACCGATACCAGAAACGCTAATTAAACGCTGGAATAATTCGCGTTCTTCGCTTGAAATAAATCCGTATAAGGTAATGGAATCCTCACGAACGACTTGTTGTACTAAAACTTTAATTTGCTTCTTCAGAGAATCTTGTAGGCGGTATGGGTTTGCAAAAACCACTTGATACCCTACACCATGCACATCGACAACAATTGCTGTTGGTAAGATATGCGCTAACTCTCCATTTAAATATTCATACATGAATGATGCTCCTTTTTTGTCTATATCAGAACAATTTTAGCATAACAGGAAGGTCTAGGGCAAATGTCTGTTCGCATATTGTTCAAAAAAGCAGTCCCCATCTATGGAGACTGCTTTTAAAAGTTAAGTTTTTAGTTTGAATTATGAATTTAATAATGCTTCTGCTTGTTTTTCAAGTCCTGCTACTACTTCTTCGTCTAGAGTCACAACACCTGTTCCCCAAGCTTCTGGGTTAATTTTAGCACCAGTGAATTCACCCACTACTTGCATACGGATGAATGGTAGTAATGCATTATAAGCTGCAAATAATGGTTCATGTCCTGCGTTTGCCATTGCTGATACCGTTACAACTTTATCTTGTAAAATAGATGGGCCACTTGTATCTGATAAGTCTAATGCACGGCTCATCCAGTCTAATAAGTTTTTCACTGTTCCAGGAATTGCAAAGTTATACGCTGGTGAGAAGATCCATACTGCATCGGCTTTACCGAATGCATCGCGAGCTGCTTGTACTTCAGGTAATACTGGAGTTTCTAAGTCTTGGTTCATTAATGGAAGGTTTGAGTAATCTAAGTAAGTGACAGTTGCTTTTCCTTCTAAAATACGTTCTGCTTTTTCTGCCATTTGGTGGTTGAAGCTACCTTTACGTAAGCTACCTACTACAAATAAAATATTTTTCAAATTCTTTTCCTCTTTTCGTGAATGGTTTGTCCAAGAAAGCGACGTCTTCTCTCTTGGGATTGAAATTAGATTATCATCACTTAAACGTTAAAGCAATTTATCTGCTTAGAAAAAAATTTTCCCGTTTTTAAAATGAAAAACTTCTAGAAACGCTGATGTCATGGTGTTTTAAAATAAAAATGAAAAATATCATTATAATGTATACGTTATAATGATAAAATTTTTTGAGTAAAATAAAATTGCAAAAGTTTTGCTTTCCAGAATATCCGCACGACTATACTCTCACACCGCGCAGTAGCTTATTGATGTTCTTTTCATCATTCATGATTCAAGAACATCTAATAAGGCTATATAAATAGAAAAACGACTCGCAAGGCGAGTCGTTTTGTGTAGTTGAGTTCGCCATCGCAG
>JUUF01000435.1 GCA_001058355.1 Carnobacterium maltaromaticum | reverse complement strand
CCACCTGTTAACACGATTCCATGATCAATAACGTCCGCAGAAATTTCTGGCGGTGTTTGTTCCAATACATCTTTTACTGCGTCTAAAATTTGATGAATGATTTCACTCATCGCAACTGCAATTTCTTTTGCAGGCACTTCAACAACACGTGGTAATCCCGTAACCATGTCACGACCACGTACTTGCATGCTTCCTTGTGCTTTTTCAATAGAAGCTGAACCAAGCGTAATTTTTAATTCTTCAGCTGTACGTTCTCCAATTAATAAATTGTATGTCTTACGAACGTGCTGCACGATAGACTCGTTTAACTCGTCTCCTCCGACACGAATCGAACGGCTATTCACGATTCCTCCAAGCGAAATCGTCGCAACGTCTGTCGTACCGCCACCGATATCGACAATCATACTTCCAGTTGGGTCTGTAACAGGAAGTCCTGCCCCCACTGCAGCCGCGAATGGTTCTTCAACCACGTACGCTTCTTTAGCTCCTGCATATTTTGTCGCGTCTAAAACGGCTCTCTTTTCAACGTCTGTAATGCCACTTGGCACACAAATAATGACCACTGGTTTAAAGAATGAGCGGCCCACAATCGACTGAATGAAGTATTTCAACATTGCTGTCGTTGTATTGTAGTCAGCGATTACGCCATCTTTCATTGGGCGTAATGCCACGATATTTTCTGGTGTTCTACCAATCATTTCAAATGCAGATTTTCCTACTGCGATAATTTCTTCTGTAACGATATTTTTTGCAACAACGGAAGGTTCACGTGTGACGATTCCCTCATCTTCTAGATAAACAATCGTGTTAGCTGTGCCTAAGTCAATTCCGATATTTTGTGCTTTAAAATTTAATGCAACCACACTGTTTCCTCCTTAGATAATTCTTCTACAGACTAGGCTGTAAGAATTCTATTCTAGTATAGCAGAATTTAGCTTTTTATTCTTGTATTTTATAGATTTTTAGGAAACTTTTTTATTTCGTAATATTAAAACGTTTTCTGTAACACTTTAGTGATTTTTCAGTAGAGAAAACCTTTCGGTTAAAAAGCTGAAAAACAATAAGAATGTACTTCGTAAATTATGATTTTTGGAAAACTACGAGCACTTTCGGATGTCTTCATAGGAATAACAATAGCTATACCGGAAC
>JUUF01000434.1 GCA_001058355.1 Carnobacterium maltaromaticum | reverse complement strand
CGCTGCTGGTGCAGATGCTTGAGCTGGTGCTGCTGGTGCAGATGCTGCTGGAGCTTCTACTGCTGCTGCTGGAGCTGCTGGTGCAGCTACTGGTGCGCCACCGAAGTTATCGATGTCTTCACGAGTGATGCGTCCGCCTTTACCAGTTGGAACTACTGCTGTGATGTCAACGCCTTTTTCACGTGCATATTGACGAACTGAAGGCATTGCTAATACTAATTTACCAGGGTTGCTTGCTGCAGGAACTCCTGTTGGAGCTGCTGGTGCTGCAGGTGCCGCTGGTGCTGCTGCTGGTGTTGCTGGAGCCGCTGCTGCAGGTGCGTGAGAACCGCCTTCTGTTGCGATTTCAACGATTACATCCCCAACGTGAGCTACTGTTCCTTCAGAAACTAAAACTGCTGTAACAGTTCCAGCTACTGGAGAAGGAATTTCTT
>JUUF01000433.1 GCA_001058355.1 Carnobacterium maltaromaticum | reverse complement strand
CGAAAGGCTTGAGCCTATGCTTTTGCGAACTCAACTTCACAGGCAGAAAGACAGAACACAAAATAACAGCACACCAGCCTTCAGCTAGTGTGCTGTTCTTTTTTCTTTCTTATCGAACCACTGAACGTGCCATACGAGCTACTGTATGACGAATTCCTCGAATCGCAACTGACAATGCGTAAATATTTTCCACTGTCGCTAAACCGCCGTATCCCGCGTCCCCGATATGTTGAATATCCACACCAGCCACTTTATTACGGATAGCAATTTGTTCGATGACTTCTCTTGAAGAACCTTCTTGGCTTGTTCCGATTGCAGAAAGCACGAGTGCATCGTTGGCATGCGCCACTTTCACAATTTCCACCAATTCTGCGTCTGTAAACCCTGGCACCGTTCCAACCGCTGGAACAAGAATCACATCGGCCCCTGCTTTAATGAAACGTTTCGCGATATCCACGTTCATCACAGGTTCCTTCGAGCCTGCTCCGTGCATCTTCCCAGCGATCACAAGCCCTGAATAGTGTTGTTTCACCATGGAAAGAGACGCTTCAATCGTTTCATTGGTTACCCCTGTCCCTGGATTTCCTGTTAAGCAGATAAAATCAAGGCCAAGTTCTTCCGCACGTTTCACTGTTTCCACCGTACATGTACGACCTGGTGAGATTTCGATGCGTGTTTCTAGCATTTCTGCATTCATATCCACTGGCTCCAAGTTCGCCCCGATTGGCAATCCACTCAGTTCTTTCGCACGTTGGACTGGATTTTCACTTTCTTCTGCACCGTAGATAAGTGGATCAATACAGTCAAACCCGTTCAAGAGCACCATGTCTCCACCGAACGCCTTTGCGATTTCTGCGTTCGATAATTCATTCAGCATCGTTGGACGTGAGCATACCGTTTCACAGCAGACCGTTCTTCCTTCTGCAGCTTCAATCGCCTTTTTCAGTTCCTTTCCTGTCATTTTTCTGAAATCACTGGCCACACAATTTAACAATCGTTTACTCATTTCGTTTCCTCCTGTCCACGAATAAGCGCCACTACTTCTTTCAACAACGCTTCATCCGTCTGTTCGTAATCTCCATTTTCATGATAGGCATAGCTGAGCCCCTCGCCTGCAGTCGTCGGATCCGACTTCCACGTCTTAAACGTTCCATGGATTTGCAAAATCCCCGTCGCCTGCATTAAGTGCTGCACATTTTCTTTAGTCACACCGCCGCCACAAAGCAGTTCAATTTGACTTCCATAGCGAGCTTGCAAGTCTTTTAAGAGCGGAATTCCTTTCTCAATATGCGCCTGTTGTCCCCCTGTTAAAATGCGCGTGCATCCTAGCTTAATCAAGCCCTCGATAGCACTCTCCACATCCTGCACAAGGTCAAACGCCTTATGGAACACACTCTCGGCTTGATATTTCTGACACAACTCAATCATCTGCTTCGTACGGTTCCAGTCAATCGTCCGGTCTTCTAATAGAAACCCAAACGCTAACCCTTTCGCACCCGCTTCTAATAAAAGTTTTGCATCGATGAGCATGCTTTCAAACTCTTCCTTCGTGTAACAAAAGCCTGCGCCACGAGGACGAACCATGCACACAATCGGAAGGTTCACTCCAGAATCGAGCACTTTTTGCAAGGTACCGATGCTTGGCGTTAATCCTCCTAAGAAAAGCGCGCTATTCAATTCAATGCGGTCAGCACCAGCACGCTCTGCAATCTGGCAGTCTGCGATGCTTCCAGCACATACTTCTACTGTCATAACGTCCCTTCTTTCATGCGCGACAATGCAAGTAGCGCTAATCCATAAATAATCGTATCTGTTTCTAAGTCTTTTATACCAATCCATTCATTTGGCAAATGCGCAATATCTCTTTGCCCTGGGAAACTTGGGCCATACGCAATGATATTTGGAATATTATATATATTTCCTTCTAATAGAGTGCAATAAAATCCGATAAAACTTTGTTCATTCAGCTATTTATAAATGTGGTTATCTATTTTTTGTTCTCAACAATTGAATGGCGCGCTTCAAGATACGTTCAGCATCAATTCTTTGATAATCTTCAAAGTTGATTACTTCAACAGGAACACCTAAAGGGTTATATTTTGAATAAATTATGCTGAATTTGAAGTTTACCTGTGGCGCTAATAAAATTACATCCGGATGATATTGATCATAAATCATATCGATATTACAATCTGTAAATGCTTTGATTTCTAATGGCACATTATGTTTACTTGCCACTTCCTGCATTTTACTCGCTACAAAACTTGCTGACATACCTGTACTACAAAATAGACAAATTCTATTCATTGAAAATTCTCCTTCTATTGTAATTTATGATTTTCTATGGTATTCTTCAAAAACTCAACATCATAAACAAACTTCTTCAATAATTTTATAGAAGCATGGAATACATTAATCTAAAAATAACAGTTTATTTGCTTCTATTATACCCAATAACTACTCCCTAATGTTAGTCAATTTTTAATATCTATGTGAAACATTTCGTATTTTTTCTTACTTTTTGACCGATTTTGGATGATTGGTGTGCTAAGAAAGAAAAAGATGTCTCTTCGATTGAACTGCTCTATCAAAATACAGTCAGCAAAAAAATTACAAATGGTTTCAGTCGGTGGGACCGGAACAACATGGTACGGTGCTGCGAAGGTGGTATAACTTTAGATTTAGGCAACAAAAAAGGCACCGGAATCGGTGCCTGTAGGACTGGGGTAGCTGGATTCGA
>JUUF01000432.1 GCA_001058355.1 Carnobacterium maltaromaticum | reverse complement strand
TACGGTTTCACCTTTTTACTAATCATAATTATAGATGCCCTTCCCTCTTCTAATCATCGGAGGTTGATTCATTCTAATCCGAGATAAACTTGGAATGTCATCATTCTTTTTCATCAGAAAATCCACAATAATTACAGTTTTGGGATTATCATTAAAAACTCCCTGTACTGATAAATTGTAACCAATAATGGCCACTCCATTACTTACCGCTCTAACTTCTAATGTATTCCAATCAAATTGAATAGTTTCAACTTTTGGGTATCTTGAATGAACCCACTTTACAATCGCATCCTCATGCTCTTTCAGCCA
>JUUF01000431.1 GCA_001058355.1 Carnobacterium maltaromaticum | reverse complement strand
ACTTTAGAGGGAGCATATCATAAGGACTCACAGTGTGGGTCCTTATTTTTGTCTAAACGGCAATGTTTATAGCTGTTTTTGAGGCTGCTTTTATGCTGAAAAGAGTCCATTTTTCTCTTGTTTTAAATTTCTTACACTTTTCTTAACTTTTCAGTTGATTTTTTCGAAAAAAAGCGCTATTATACAAATAATCTTTTGCTCTGTAATTCATTTTGCACGGCAAGAGATGTTCGACTAACGTTAACTTTCGCAGTGTTTACACCGAAGGCTAGCGTTTTTTTTTGCTCAAAATTTAGACACTTTGTGATAAAAGAGAAGTATAGTACAATAGATAGGAAGAAAGAGAGGAGGTTTTTGATGGATACAGCAGTCTTAAAACAGAAAATTATCGCTAAAAGTAAAGAGCTTGGCATCGATAAGATTGGTTTTGCTTCTGCCGAGCCGTTTACGCACTTAGAAGAGAGCATGCGCCGTTCCAAAGAACTCGGCCATACGACAGGATTTGAGCATCCAGTACTAGAAGAGCGTATTTATCCTGAGAAAATCTTCGACACTCCAAAAACCATTATTTCCATTGCGCTGGCATATCCAACACTTCCAAAGAATAAGCCGGAACGTGTGAAGGGAGAGCGTCGTGGGGCCTTTGCGAGGGCTTCGTGGGGGGAGGATTATCACTTTATTCTCTCAAGACGCATGGAAGCACTGATTAACTACATCAAGGAAGAAGTTCAAGACGAAGATTCCAGATTTAAGCCGATGGTCGACACTGGCGAATTAATCGATGTCCGCGTGGCCGAGCGTGCAGGGATTGGCTTTGTCGGCAAGAATGGACTTCTTATTACGAAGGAATTTGGCTCGTATGTCTACTTAGGGGAGTTGATTACGAATATCGAGTTTCCAACCGACGAAATGGTGGACTACGGATGCGGCGATTGTACGCGCTGTGTGGATTTCTGTCCAACCGGTGCGCTCCTTGGAGATGGACGAATGAATGCCATGCGCTGCTTGTCGTATCAGACGCAGACGAAGGGCTTTATGCCGCAAGAGTTTCGTAAAAAAATCGGGCATGTGATTTACGGCTGTGACATTTGCCAGCAAGTGTGTCCGTATAATAAGGGGAAAGATTTCCACTTGCATCCTGAAATGGAGCCATCCGTTGAAGAGACGCATCCACTCTTAAAGCCGCTTGTGACGATTTCGAATAAGGAATTCAAGGAGCGCTTTGGTCAAATGGCTGGATCGTGGCGTGGGAAGAAGCCGTTGCAACGAAATGCGATTATCGCCCTGGCCAACTACCGCGATAAAACGGCAGTGCCACTCCTTCTTCGTGTTATGAAAGAAGATATGCGCCCTGTGATGAAGGGGACCGCAGCATGGGCCGTTGCAGAAATCGTGAATGAGTCGAATCAAGAGATGATTGATTATTATAACGAGCAAAAAGCAGCAGCAACCAAGAAACTCGAATCGCTCGAAAATCCCTCGAAGGAAGATATCGAGTTAATTGAAGAATTAGACAAAGCAATTGTAGTCTTACAAGAAAAATATAGAGAAGAGGCAACCAAATGACGGTGAATCATATCGTATTATTTGAACCACAAATCCCAGCCAATACTGGGAATATCGCAAGAACCTGTGCGGCGACGAATTCGCCACTGCACTTGATTGAACCGCTTGGATTCTCGACAGATGACAAGCACTTAAAACGCGCGGGGCTTGATTATTGGCATGATGTCGATATTACGTATCACAAATCCCTTGAAGCGTTCCTGGAGTATTTAGGAGAACGACCATTATATTTAATTACAAAATTCGCCAACCATACGTATGATGAGGTGGATTTAGCCCGCGATGAGGAGCAATTCTTCATGTTCGGGAAAGAAACAACTGGCCTTCCTGAAGAGTTTATGCGTGAAAACGAAGAGAAATGCTTGCGTCTTCCGATGAACGATACGCATGTAAGGTCATTGAACTTGTCGAATACGGCAGCGATTGTCGTGTACGAAGCGCTTCGCCAACAACGTTTTGCAGGGCTTGAACTCGTGCATACGTATGATCATGATAAATTGAAGTAGGTGACAGGGATGAATCAAAACTTATATCAATGTATTGTGTACGCCATTTGTGCGATTGCCTTTGTGATTTTAGCGTTCGTTTCGAAGCCCCTCTACGGAATTGTGGCAGTATTATTTGCGATTTCTTCAGTGGTCAATGGGATTCGTTATTTCAAAGAGAAGTAAAATTGCAAAATGAGGCTAGTTATGATACAGTGGATGACAGTTAAATAGCAAAATTGATGAAAAAGAGAGTAGTTTTTAACCGAATGTATTAGCGAGTTGGAAGGGTGAAAGCCAACCATTCATTAAAAATGAACCGCACTTTTGAAATGATTATTTGAAATGTAGGATAATCCGGATTCGCCGTTACCGAGTAAAGTGGCTCAATTTGAGCAAGCAGAGTGGTACCACGGGAATTCTCGTCTCTATATGACTGTCGTCGTATAGGGATTTTTTTGTGCAAATGGATATCCGAGTATAAAAACCAAAGAAAAGGAGAACAAAGATGAATTACAAGAAAATTGTTGCAGAACAAATCGCAAAAACAGTCGGCGAGCATTTAAGCGTTGATGAAATCGTATCAATGATTGAAGTGCCTAAATACGCAAACCAAGGGGACCTCGCTTTCCCTGCATTTATACTTGCAAAAGTATTACGTAAAGCGCCACAAGCTATCGCGACAGAAATCGTGGAAGCCGTTAGCGATAAACATATCGAACGCGCAGAAGCAATGGGACCATACGCGAACTTCTTCTTAGAACGTAGCGCTTTTGCTGATGAAGTCTTAAAAGAAGTCATAGAACTTGGCGCGCATTACGGTGACTGGGATTACGGTCAAGGACGTAAAGTCGTGATCGATATGTCTTCACCAAACATCGCGAAACCAATGTCAATGGGTCATTTACGTTCAACAGTAATCGGGAACGCGATTGCAAACCTTGAGAAAAAAGTGGGCTATGAGCCAATTCGTATCAACCACTTAGGAGACTGGGGAACACAATTCGGGAAACTGATTGAAGCATATAAATTATGGGGAAGCGAAGAGCTTGTAAAAGCAGATCCAATCGCAGAACTGATTAAATTATACGTTCGTTTCCACGAAGAAGCAGAACTAGATCCAACGCTCGATGACAAAGGTCGTGCATGGTTCAAGAAACTAGAAGATGGAGACCCAGAAGCCGTTCGTTTATGGGAATGGTTCAGAAGCGAATCATTGAAAGAATTCAACCGCGTGTATGACTTACTCGGTGTGACTTTTGATTCATACAATGGAGAAGCGTTCTATAACGACAAGATGGACGTTGTGGTCGACATGCTTGAAGACGCAAACTTACTAAAAGTGGATAATGGTGCGACAATCGTAGACCTTGAAAAATATGATTTACCACCAGCGTTAATTAAAAAGTCAGACGGCGCAACATTATATATGACACGTGACTTAGCAGCCGCAAACTACCGTAAGAATACTTATGATTTTGCTAAATGTATTTACGTGGTAGGGATGGAACAATCAAACCACTTCAAACAATTAAAAGCAGTCTTAAACGAATTAAACTTACCTTGGTCTGAAAATATCGTGCATATTCCATTCGGACTAATCACATTGAACGGTAAGAAATTATCGACACGTAAAGGAAAAATCATCCTTCTTGAAGGCGTGTTAAAAGAAGCGACAGAACTTGCTTTGAAACAAATCGAAGCAAAAAATCCAGCGCTTGAAAACAAAGAAGCAGTAGCTCACGCTGTTGGGGTGGGTGCGGTAATTTTCCACGACTTGAAGAACGACCGTACAAACAACTTCGACTTTGCGCTGGAAGAAGTCGTGCAATTCGAAGGAGAAACAGGGCCATACGTACAATATACACATGCTCGTGCGATGAGTATTTTACGTAAAGCCAACCATACTGTCGATACAAAAGAGGCGTTCTCATTAACAGACGATGATGCGTGGGAAGTATTGAAACTCATCGAAAACTATCCAAACGTTGTCCGCTTTGCTGAAGAAAAATGCGAACCATCTGCGATTGCGAAATTCGTTATCAACTTAGCACAAGCGTTCAATAAATATTACGCACATACAAAAGTACTCGTTGAAGATGAAGCCTTCAACAGCCGTATCGCTTTAGTACAAACAACAGCAAGCATCCTAAAACAAGGCTTAGCGCTTCTTGGCGTAGCTGCTCCTGATGAAATGTAGTCATTGACATCAAGTAGGATAAGCCGTATACTAAATGCACATATAGAAGCAATGAACAAGCGCAGTAGTGGTTGTCCACGGGAGAAAGAAGAGAATTGTCGGTCGGTGCAAGACAATCCCCCACATCCGCGAAGTACACTTGGGAGCTATCCGTCAGGACGTCTCATCCGCGATAAGGATGCTCGAGTGGATGATGCCTCGCATCGTCAACAAGGGTGGTAACACGGTGAAAATCGTCCCTAATAGTCTTTTTGGCTATTAGGGATTTTTTATTTACAAGAAAGAAGGGAAGAAACAAGATGAACATTATCGATGATTTAGAATGGCGCGGCGCCATCAACCAAATGACAGATGAAGAAGGCTTACGTGCCTTAACAAACGAAAAGGCTGTATCGCTCTACTGTGGGGTAGACCCAACTGGGGACAGCATGCACATTGGACACTTAATTCCATTTATGATTCTTCGTCGTTTCCAATTAGCAGGACATAAACCAGTCATCTTGATTGGTGGAGCAACAGGTTCTATCGGAGATCCAAGTGGTCGTACAAGCGAACGTGTGCTTCAATCAATGGAACAAGTTCAACACAATGTTGAAAAATTAACAGCGCAAATGAAGAAATTATTTTTCACAACAGATGAAGACCAAGCAACATTACGCCTTGTAAACAACTACGATTGGACAAAAGATTTATCATTATTAGACTTCTTACGTGATTTCGGAAAGCATTTCAACTTAAACACAATGCTTGCTAAAGACGTGGTCGCAAGCCGTCTAGAAGTGGGGATTTCATTTACAGAATTCTCATACCAAATCCTACAATCAATGGACTTCTTGCATTTATTCAAGACAGAAGACGTGCAACTTCAAATCGGTGGTGCGGACCAATGGGGGAACATCACTTCAGGACTTGAGTTAATCCGTAAAGTGGAAGGGGCAGAGTCTCGTGCGTACGGTTTAACCATTCCATTGATGTTAAAATCAGACGGTACAAAATTCGGAAAATCAGCTGGTGGCGCTGTATGGCTTGACCCTGAAAAGACAACACCATACGAATTCTACCAATTCTGGTTAAATCAGGATGACCGCGACGTGATTAAATACATCAAGTACTTCACATTCTTAGACCGTGAAGAAATCGAAGCGCTCGAAGAAAAAGTGGCCACAGAACCACATAAACGTGAAGCGCAAATCCGCCTTGCCGAAGAAGTAACACGCTTCGTTCACGGCGAAAAAGCCCTAGAAGATGCGAAGAAAATTACAAACGCGCTCTTCACAGGAAACGTACAACAGTTAACAGCTGACGAAATCGAACAAGGCTTCAAAAACATGCCAACCTTCGAAAGCTCAAAAGAAAGCCAAAACTTAGCAACTTGGCTTGTTGATCTTGGCATCGAACCATCAAGAAGACAATCACGCGAAGACATTCAAAACGGCGCGATTTCAATCAACGGTGAAAAAGTAACCGACCTCGAATTCGAATGGACGAAAGAACAATCTTTCGAAGAACGCTTCGTCATCGTCCGTCGCGGCAAGAAAAAATACTTCTTAGTGGTGTTGAAATAAAAGACTTATGGATGATTCTTTTGAATCCTTGCGGATTTA
>JUUF01000430.1 GCA_001058355.1 Carnobacterium maltaromaticum | reverse complement strand
GTATCCATAAGATATTTTTTCCCCTTCGCGTCCGTCACGATTTTGTGGCATGTTGACATCGAGTCTTTAAAAGTTAATTCGTTCATATATTTTCTCCAGTTTTACTTTTTCTCTTCGATTGAGACAAGGCTAATATATTGTTTCTCATAGTCATAATCAATAGGCGTCATGCCTAACCAAAAAATAAAGAATAACCACGATAGTATTGTAATCGGGATTAATAAAATTCCTTCGCCCCCATCATTTGCTCGCATAAATAAAAACACAAAAATAACTACCAGTCCTATTCCAAACCAATAGGAAAAATCTCTTCTTTTGGCAAATGTAAATGTTGCAGTATATCTCTTTGCATTTTTAGGCAATCTTTCTGCAACTTTCTTCTGAGCTTGTTTGATGTAAACTTTTACAAGTAAGTATGCAATAAATGCCGATAAAGCTACAATTCCCCATTTCAAAAAAACTCGTTGATGAATATTATACTTTAAGAAAATACCTTCGAACACCTTAAACAGTATCGTCGTTAGAGGTTGTGTCGCTGCAACTGCCCCCATATACTTTGGTGACGGTTTAGCCTTAAATTCAAAATTTTGATCGTGATGGCCAAACTCCACCATGTCTACACTTACTTGCTTTGGAATAATCCCAAAGCCATACACGTTGGGCCTGATGGTACTCGTATCCAT
>JUUF01000429.1 GCA_001058355.1 Carnobacterium maltaromaticum | reverse complement strand
ACGGGGAACGGTACTAATAAGACTATCATTGCAACAGTTGCTGCAAACGTGAGTCCATTAGTTATTGATGGGGTAAATAGGAATCCTTACACGCTTAAAATTCAGTACTCAGCTAAGAAGGCGAATCGATGGATTGATGCCGTAAATCTCACAAATGAGAGTACAGAAAAAATCAATCGTCAAATCGACTGTGGTGCGTTCTATGAACTATCCAAGGCATACAATGTTCGATTAGTAATTCAAGATAAGCTAAGTGATTTAGTAGACTCAGTGCTGCTCGTTCGCTCTTCAAGAGTGCTTTGGGCGTGGGGTGACAACAGAGCAGCAGTCGGAGGATTCCCAGAGTTGGATGGACACTTCGAGTCACA
>JUUF01000428.1 GCA_001058355.1 Carnobacterium maltaromaticum | reverse complement strand
GGGGAAGATATTTTTCCGCTGATAATAGAGGATTAAGATGTATTAGAGGGCATCGTAAAATAACAAGCAAAAGAGGAGTAAGACACTTGTCCTACTCCTCTATTTTTATCTTACAAATACCAACTTTTCTGGTGTTGATAGTTCCGCATCAAAGACAAATCCGTCTTCTGCGAAAGCCTCCAGTTGCTTCACGTCCGCGGCTTGTTCGCGCATCGCAAATCCGACTAACAACCCACGCCCTTTTTTCGACGTTGTAGAGTGTTGTTTCAACTTGCCGTCTTTACGCTCATAAAATTCCACGTCCACCCAGTTGTAACGCGAGCGGTCAAGTAACGTACTGAACTCATCACTAGCACAGTTCACCACCGTTTCACTTTCTTCGAACAACTCGGCCCACTCCGTTTTCCAGTAAGCCTTCAAGCTCTTTCCATCCACGCGCAATGGTCGCAACATATCCAAGCGATACGGCTTCACATAAGCATCCGGCGCCACAGCCCCATACAACGCAGATAAGATGCGCACATGCTCGCTTCCATAGTCCAAGCCTTCTTTCCATCCCTCTACTTGCTTCAACCAGCGAAACGCCAGACCGTTATAGAGTTCAATGGCAGGCGCAGCTTCGGCCACCTTCCACCCTTCGATGAACGCTTTGTTTTCGTCGAGTAACTTCCCTTTGACCCCTAACACACGAGAGAGGTCCTCTTCAGGCACCGCACGCACGGCTTCGACCACTTTTGCAGCAGCCGGGCTTACTTCCCAGTTGCGTTCCTCTAATGCATCACAATTCATTTCCTTTGCAGGCGATAGTATTAATTTCATCTTGGCACTCCTTTTCATTGTCCCCCTTAGTGTACCGTACCCGCCGTATTTTGACAAAATACAAGTCCCGTTTTATACTGATTACTATCAACCTTAAAGGAGAATTCTATGCCAGGACCATTCCCTATTTCAATCAATTCCATCGCATTATTTTATCTATTACCATTCATTAGCGTTGGAGTCTATACAATGGGAACAAAAAAATATTCACTCGCAAACTTCCTACTATTCTTTGGAGGAGTCACTGCTCTTCATTCCGTCCGCCTCATCTATCAAAAATCAGTTGGCGGATATATCATCTGGATGGTAGCCTGGGCACTCATTCTGTACGCGTCATACTGGAACAACCAGCACGAAAAACCGTATAAAACAGAAAATCAAATGCTTGAATTTGTTGTCTGCTTTGTGAACAGAAATCCATTTCCTGATAAAATTCAAGATCCAAACAAAGCACGTGCCATCGTCGCACTTGCCCTAACGTTTTTAATGATTATCGCTTAACAAGGAGGGCCTCATATGGGCTATGTATTCATCATCTTTTTTATTCTTAGTTTCTTTATCGTCACATTCGCGCTCATCCATCTACTCGCAGGAGGGGCCGCTCTTCTAAAAGGAGACAAAACAACAGGAAACATCCTCGTTTTTGTAGGCGGACTTATCGCACTTCCTACAATCCCATTACTAGCCGTGTTACCTGGAATCCCATTCCTAACATGGATCCTTGGGGCAACGCTTTGCTGCGTGGGAGCATACAAGAACGGGAAAGAAAAAGGCAACATCAACAAATCACATCACGTCATCCGCATCACCATCGCAGTCCTTCTCACACTTGGATTGGCGTTTGTTTAATCAACATCAAAAATAGCGTACGGAAAATTCCGTACGCTATTTCTCTATTTCCACACCATAATGATTGTCCCGGTCGCTATCAGTGCACAACCAATCAAGGACTTCACAGTGAACGTATCGTGTAAGAAGAAAAAGGCCAATATCAACGTGAAGACAATGCTCAACTTGTCGACCGCCGCCACTTCTGTTGCACTCCCCATCTGAAGCGCCTTGTAGTAACAAAGCCACGAAGCCCCTGTCGCAATCCCTGATAAAATCAAGAAGATCCAACTCTTTCGACTAATCTCAGACAACCCGTTTTGATTATTCGTCACGAATACCATCAACCACGACATCACAACGACCACAACCGTCCGTACCGCCGTCGCCAAATTCGAGTTCACACCATCAATCCCAATCTTCGCCAAAATCGACGTCAACGCCGCAAACACCGCTGACAACAACGCAAATACAATCCACATAACCCAGGACTCCTCTTTCATCAATTCTTCCTCTAGTATACCCCTACTTCCTCCTCGTTCCAAGCAGCAGTTCATTCAAACGTGTCTTCTCCGTTCATTTCCACTATAATAAAGACGAAGGTGTACTACCCCTTCGCATTATTTTACAAATTTGGAGAAATCATTATGGTTATAACCTTTTTTATGTTCTTATTTTGGGGGTTTAATGTTTACTTCTTTCCTTTCTATCATATAGTGAGCGGGCTTAGAGCCATTTTTATCCTCAGAAACCTGAAAGCCGGTCTTTGCCTCATTATTGGAGGTTTAATCCTTGCAGCAGTCGCTTATTACGGATTTTATACTTCCAAGACCTTTCCTTGGCTCAAACAAATCGCTGGCCTTCTCTGGCTTCTCGGAGGCATCCCATGCTATATTGGCATTTATTTGATTAACAAAAAAATAAACAAAGTAGCCCCAGTCGCATTTATCATTCGCACCATCTGCTTCTCCCTCGGACTCTCCGCTGTAATAAACTAAATCTAATCCAACAAAGACTCGCTTGCGAGTCTTTTCCTATTTCTAGCACCCTTTAAGCAGTTCCCAAAGTTTCAGCACCCTATCTAGTTGAGCTCGCCATCGCA
>JUUF01000427.1 GCA_001058355.1 Carnobacterium maltaromaticum | reverse complement strand
ACTGGGGTTGGTAAGACAGAACTTGCGAAAGCTCTTGCAGAAGATTTATTCGACTCAGAAGACCATATGGTTCGTATCGACATGAGTGAATATATGGAGAAACATTCAGTGTCTCGTTTAGTGGGGGCTCCTCCAGGATATGTTGGATACGAAGAAGGGGGCCAATTAACAGAAGCTGTTCGTCGTAATCCATATACAATCGTTCTTTTAGATGAAATTGAAAAAGCACATCCAGATGTATTTAATATCTTGTTACAAGTATTAGATGATGGACGTTTAACAGATTCTAAAGGACGTGTAGTAGACTTCAAGAATACAGTGATGATTATGACAAGTAATATCGGTTCACAATTCTTGCTTGAAAATCAAGGCGATAGAATTGATGAGGAAACTCGTACGGCTGTTGAGGGTGTTCTAAAATCAACCTTCAAACCAGAGTTCTTAAACCGTATCGACGAAACAATCTTCTTCACACCGCTTTCTAAAGACAACATTCGTGGTATCATCACGAAGATGTTGAACCAATTAGCAGTACGTGTGGAAGATCAAGAAATCGTCTTAAGCTTCACAGATGAATTGAAAGATTGGATTGCAGACAATGCGTATAATCCAGTGTATGGTGCTCGTCCAATTGCTCGTTACATCCAACGTGAAATTGAAACACCACTTGCTAAAGAAATCATCCGTGCAAGCATCCTTCCAGGCGACAAAGTGAAATGTGATTTAGGAATTGATCATGTGACATTCGAAGTCATCGGAAAGAATGAATAATAAGCAGAAAGAAAACGCAATGGGCATTTGTCCATTGCGTTTTTTGTTGTGTTTTATTTGTCATCTTGAACGCGGCGTTTTCTAACTCCCCAGAATTGGAAGTAGTCGGTACGGATGGCACCGTTATAGAGTTTGCGTTTCTTAGTCGCTTTTTGTCCGTAATGATCTTCGAACGTTAAGTCGCTTGTTAAGATGTACTTACTCCAAGTTGTCAGTGGAGCATACGTTTCACCCATTTGTTTATAGATGGCTTGAGCTTGTTCTTCAGAAAGAAGACGGTCTCCATATGGTGGGTTTGCCACGATAATTCCATTTTCTTTCTTAGTACGGAAGTCCTTCAATTGCATTTGTTTGAATTCGATTTGGTCTGCGACACCTGCTTTAATCGCATTTTGTTTCGCAATTTCAATCATGGAGCCATCAATATCGGCACCAAGAATGTCGAGTTGAAGGTCAGTGCGGATTTCTTTTCTAGCTTCTTCTCTAACTTTATCGAAGACACCAGGAGTAAAGAAAGTCCATTTTTCAGCAGCAAATGTACGATTCAAACCAGGAGCGATGTTCTTACCGATAAGGGCCGCTTCGATTGGAATCGTACCAGAACCACAAGTAGGGTCATAGAATGGTTTATCAGGATACCAGCTTGTAAGCATCACAAGAGCCGCAGCCATGTTTTCCTTAAGCGGTGCGCCACCTTTTTCAGTACGGTAACCACGCTTGAAGAGGCTAGTTCCACTCGTATCGATTGTAAGAGTCACAACATCTTTTAAAATTGCCACTTCGATAGGATAGAGGGCACCAGACTCAGGTAAGTGAGTACGACGGTGGTAAGCCTCACTTAAACGATTGACAATTGCCTTTTTCACGATAGATTGGCAGTTTGGAACACTGTGAAGAGTAGATTTCACAGATTTACCAGATACTGGAAATTCTGCATCGACTGGAAGAATTTTCTCCCAAGGAATCGCCTTTGTTTGTTCAAATAGCGAGTCGAATGTTTTTGCAGTGAATTGTCCCATAATGATTTTGATACGGTCGGCTGTACGAAGCCAAATATTTGTACGAGCAATATCGTAATCGTCACCTTCAAAGAAGGCTTTGCCGTTTTCTACTTGAACATCATAACCCATGTTGCGTAATTCTTTACCAACAAGAGCTTCAATCCCTGCAGCAGCAGTCGCTACTAATTTATATTTTGTCATAGATTTCTCCTTTATTCGTAAAAAGAGGAGTGGACACAAGGCCACACTCCTTACAATTCGCTAAAATCCTGAAGTAAACTTCTGTAAGCCATGTTCTGTTCCATTTAATAGCAGGATCTATTAAATTTCAGTAATCATCTGTCTACACATCATGTGTCTCTTTTTTCGTTCATTTCCTAGTAAGAGTGCCCCTACCATAAGTTTGGGTTGCTCGCTCGAGGGGTTTACCGCGTTCCACCAATTCCGTTTCCAAAATTGCTTCGTCACTGTGGCACTTTCAAGAATACTAGAGCATAACATTGCCGTAGCTCGTTTTTCTGCCGTCAACCTAAAGTTGCCTTAGCTTATTGTTTCGCTAAGCACGATCACTACAAGCATCTCAGCCTGTGCGAGCATGGACTTTCCTCAGCAAATTAATGCCGCGATTACTCAAAGTTTACTAAATTTAAAAAAGTTCGTTATATCAGATTTGATATATTAATAGTTATTGTCGCGTACTGGTGTAATCACGCGAGTTTTGTAGAAATCATCATCGTCTTCGGCAACATCTTGAGAAGGAGAAGAGTAGCTGTCTTCTTCTAATTTAGAATCGAAAACGTGTTTTTCTAAGTTTGATAAACGTTTCAAGATATCAAAGTTTGTAACTCCTGATGAAGATACATTGCTTGAACGGTTTGTTTTTGAAACTGTAGCTTGACGTGAGAGTTCGTCTACTTTTGTTAATAAGCGTTCGTTTTCAGCTTGTAGGAAGCTAATTTCTTTTTGGAATGTATCGTAGTCACGAATAATTAAATCTAAAAATGCATCGACTTCTTCAATGTCGAATCCTCTGAATGAGCGTTTGAATTGTTTTTGTAAAATATCTTTTGTACTTAATGAAATACGTGCCATAATTGCTTTCCCCTTTTTTACTCTGTCAAATAGTCATTAATTAATTTTATCTTCTTAATGATACTAAAATCCATGCAAAAATACAAATAGGATAGGGTTATTTTTAGTTATTTTTAATGAAATTTGTTATAATTTTTAAAAAATACAAGTAAAGAAGAGGGTTAACATGAACTGGTTAGAAGTCACAGTAAATACGCATTCTGAGAGTGTCGAAGTCGTAAGTTCGATTTTAATTGAATTAGGATCAAAAGGAGTCTCTATTGATGACCCTCAAGACTATTACCAATTAACAGATGAACAATTAGAATGGTTGAAAGTACAACAAAAAGACTTATATGAAACGGATACCGTGATTGTGAAGGGTTACTTCCAACCAAGCCAATGGACTAAAGAAGCCAAAACGCAATTAGACGAACAATTAAAAGAACTTGAAAGCTACGGTCTACAAACTGGTCCGTTAACGGTTCGTGTTAGTGAAGTTGGTGAGGAAGACTGGGCGACAGCTTGGAAACAATATTACTTCCCAGTTCGCGTGACACGTTACTTAACTGTTGTTCCTAGTTGGGTAGACTACGAGAAAGAACAAGAAGATGAACTGTTAATTGAACTCGATCCAGGACTTGCGTTTGGAACAGGAACACATCCAACCACACAGCTCTCACTCACAGCGCTTGAACAAACGATTCGTGGCGGTGAAAGTGTGCTAGACGTTGGTACAGGTTCAGGTGTTTTAAGTATCGCTTCTAAACTCTTAGGAGCTGGAAGAGTAACGGCCTTTGATATTGATGAAATGGCTACACGTGTGGCCAAAGAAAACATTGCATTGAACCCAACGATTGGGGAAATCGATGTCTATGAAAACAACTTACTTGTTGGTGTAGACCAAAAGAGTGATTTAATCGTAGCCAATATTTTAGCGGAGATTTTAGTGCAGATGCCTGAAGATGCTTATCGTAATTTGAATGATAATGGAACATTAATCTTATCAGGAATTATCGAATCAAAAGCAAAAGAAGTACAAGAAGCATATGAAAAAGCAGGCTTCACTCTAGTAGAACGCATGACGATGAAAGAGTGGAATTGCTTTGTAATGAAAAAGGATGTTGAGTAATGCAACGGTATTTTGTTAAAGGAAACGTAAGTGAAACGACGCATTCATTAGTGTTCTCAAAAGACCAAGTCCATCAGTTGAAGAAAGTGATGCGCGTTCGAGCGGGAGAACAATTCGAAGTAGTGGATGATTCGAGTCAATTAGCCATTGTTGAAGTCACTGAATTAGACCCATTTGAAGTGAAAGTGGTTGAACTTTTGGAGCAAAAAGTAGAACTTCCCGTATCAGTTACGATTGCAGTGGGACTCTCTAAAGGAGATAAACTCGACTGGATTGTTCAAAAGGCAACTGAACTTGGTGTAAGTGAAATCATTCCGCTCTCATTGACACGGAATGTGGTTAAATGGACTGGAGATAAGGCAGACAAGAAGATTGAACGTCTTCAAAAGATTGCCGAAGAAGCGAGTGAACAATCGCATCGCCTGAAAGTCCCATGTGTAACAAGTGTGATGACACTAAAAAAATTAGCAAATTACACAAGTGATTTCGAACAAAAATTAATTGCTTATGAAGAATCTGCCAAGGTTGGAGAAAGCCTTCAACTCGTTAAAAGTTTGCAGTCCTTACAGGAAAATGAGCGCATTATTTTTGTTTTTGGTCCAGAAGGTGGCATCGAAGAACAAGAAGTGGAGTTATTAGAGCAAAGTGGGTATCTTCCTTGCTCACTAGGCCCACGTATTTTACGCGCTGAAACAGCACCTTTATATGCACTAGCAGCAGTTTCATATCAATGTGAGTTATTATAGGAACCAATAGTTGACGATAGTCTATTGTCGCGGTACTATTAGGAATACATTAGAGCGCAATGCTTAAGGAGTTTACAAATGTCTAAAAATAAGACTTATACCGCAGATGATGTCCTTGCAATGTGTAAGGAGTACATGAACGAAACACATATTAAATTTATTGAAAAAGCCATCTATTTTGCGACATATGCTCATAAAGATCAAATTCGTAAATCTGGAGAAGCTTATATTGTGCATCCCATTCAAGTAGCTGGAATTCTTGCTGAATTAAAGTTAGATCCAGACACGATTGCGACTGGGTTTCTTCATGATGTCGTCGAAGATACTGGTTTTAGTATTGATGATATTGAATACGAATTTGGAAAAGATGTAGCATTTCTCGTTGAAGGTGTAACAAAACTAGGGAAAATTAAATATAAATCTCATGCAGAGCAACAAGCGGAAAATCACCGTAAGATGCTTCTTGCGATGGCCAATGACCTTCGTGTAATCATGGTGAAACTAGCGGATCGTTTGCATAATTTACGTACGTTGAAATTCCATAAGCCTGAAAAGCAACGAATGATTGCTGAAGAAACACTTGAGATTTATGCACCTCTTGCACACCGCTTAGGGATGAATAAAATTAAGTGGGAGCTAGAAGATACGTCTCTACGTTATTTAAACCCACAGCAATATTATCGTATCGTACATTTAATGAATTCCAAACGTGATGAACGAGAAGAGTACATTAATACTACGATTGAAAATATTAAAGAAGCGACAAAAGATTTGGAAATTGATGCGGTCATTTACGGACGTCCAAAACATATTTATTCCATCTATCGTAAAATGAAGGACCAAAAGAAACAGTTTAGTGAGATTTACGACTTACTTGCGATTCGTGTATTAGTCGATAGCATTAAAGATTGCTACGCCGTTCTTGGGGCGATTCATACAAAATGGAAACCAATGCCAGGTCGTTTTAAAGACTATATCGCGATTCCAAAGGCGAATATGTATCAGTCCATCCACACAACCGTCATTGGACCGGGCGGACGACCAGTGGAGATTCAAATCCGTACATTTGAAATGCACCAAGTTGCTGAATACGGGGTTGCGGCTCACTGGGCCTATAAAGAAGGAAATAAAGAGAAAGTTACAAACGATCCATTGCAAAAACAATTGGACTGGTTTAAAGACTTAATCGAACTTCAAAACGAAACGAAAGACGCTAAAGACTTCATGAATAGTGTGAAGGAAGATATCTTTGGAGATAAGGTTTATGTCTTCACACCAAAAGGAGACGTTTCAGAACTTCCTTTAGGGTCTGGACCGCTTGATTTTGCATACAATATCCATACGGAAGTCGGAAACAAAACAGTCGGTGCCAAAGTCAATAATAAGATTGTTCCGTTGAACTATCAGTTGAAGACTGGGGATATCGTAGAAGTATTAACGTCTGCCAATTCATTTGGACCTTCTCGTGACTGGATTAATCTGGTTTATACGACTCGTGCCAAAAATAAAATCAAACGTTTCTTCAAGTTACAAGACCGTGATGAAAATATTATCAAAGGTCGCGAGTTGCTTGAAAAACAAATTACAGAGCTTGGATTTAACTTCAAAGACTTTATGACGAAGCAGGGCATGAAAGACATTGCAGCCCGTTTTAACTTTGGAACAGAAGAAGATCTACTAGCATCGATTGGTTTTGGAGAAATCTCTTATCAAACAGTTGCTAATAAGATGACGGACAAAGCACGTAAGGAAATCGAAGACCAAAAAGTGGTCGAAACGGCTTTTGAGAAAACGACGACTCAAGGACAGAAGAAGGAAAGCCAAAAGATGAAAATTCGTCACGAAGGTGGCGTTATCATCGAAGGAGTGGACAATCTTCTCATTCGCTTAAGCCGTTGTTGTAATCCAGTTCCCGGAGACGATATTGTTGGTTATATTACAAAAGGTCGCGGAATTTCAGTTCATAGAAAAGACTGTCCAAATGTTCAACTTCCTGAGAGTGAACAAAACCGTCTAATCGAAGTGGATTGGGAAGATACAGCCAATACTGGTCAACAATACGATACAGAGTTAGTCGTTGAAGGATACAACCGTAATGGATTGTTGAATGAAGTCTTGAATGTCATCAACAGTACGACTAAATCGTTAAATTCTGTCAACGGTAAAGTTGATGCAAATAAGATGGCGACGATTTCTGTCAATATCGGAATTATGAATACGCACCAATTAGATTTTATTGTAGATAAAATCAAACAAATTCCTGATGTATATAGTGTACGTCGTGTGATTTCATAGGAGGAGTTCATGAGAATTGTATTACAGCGAGTGAAGTCCGCTAGCGTATCGATTGAAGGGACTGTTGTTGGTGAAATCGAACAAGGGTTTCTGTTACTAGTAGGAGTAGGGCCTGATGATACTAGAGATGATGCGTCTTACTTAGCAAGAAAGATTGCTGGAATGCGTATCTTCAGCGATGAGAATGGAAAAATGAATCTGTCGATTGATCAAGTCGGCGGAAAGATTTTATCCGTTTCGCAGTTTACGCTGTTTGCTGATACGAAAAAAGGAAACAGACCTTCTTTTACTGGAGCTGCTAGTCCTGAAGCTGCAAATAAGCTCTACGAAGAATTCAATGAAATCCTGCGCACGGAGTATGGGTTAATTGTTGAAACAGGAGAGTTTGGGGCGGATATGCAAGTCAGTCTTGTAAATGATGGGCCAGTAACCATCTTACTCGACACCAAAAATCAATAAAAAAAGAAAGCACAGGAGAAATCCTGTGCTTATTTATTTGGTTAAAAGGATTAAGGACGTTTGTTTTCTAAGTCCGTTCTTACGACTAAAACATCGCAAGAAGCATTACGAATGACATATTCAGATACTGAACCGATGAAGAGACGTTCCACCGCATTTAAACCAGTAGCGCCCATCATAATAAGGTCAATTCCGTAATCTTTTGTTAATTGTTTAGAGATAATTACTTTAGGAGAACCGTATTCAAGAACGGTTTCCACATCCGTGAAGTTATGAGCCTTAGCATCTTCTACGTATTCAGCAAATAAGTTTTCAGCTTGTTTACGAATCTCATCTGAGAAATTGCCTTCAAATCCAGTAGGTGTTTGAAGAGAACGAGTATCGATGACGTGTGCTAACACAAGCTTTGCATGATTTCGTTTAGCCACTTCAATGGCTTTGTCAAAGGCTAGTTTGGCTTCCTTGGAACCATCGATTGGAACGAGAATTTTTTCATATTCATGAAACATAAAATCACATCCTTATTCTTGATACCCTTATTATACACCTAAATAAAGCGAATGAAAAGGGAACCAAAACGGATAATATAGGGATTTCGGCAAAAAGAAAAACCACTCACGAAGAGTGGCCTAAAGTTAATAACTTTATATAGATTTCCAACGATGCCGTTTGATGTATTTGTTAGTTTGAACCCGCATCTAAAGCAGGTGGGCTTCTATGTATTACTTCCTAACTACCAAGTGAAAGGGCTTGTTATCTGTAATATCAATCTGAATCCCTAAAAAGTCGTAAATTGTTCGGTCAACACTTAGTAAATACCGCGCACATCTTAGATCTCTATGTCATTATAGTAGCACAAGAGTAGGTCGATTGCAATAAAAGTTTGGTACCGATTTCTTAAGAAATCACTAATTATTTTTGACGATATTTTTGGTATTGTTTCATCAATGCATCCTCATATGAAGAGGTTGGTTCTGCCTTGAAATACTCCTCATTTTTAAGCGCGTCAGGCAAGTATTGCTGTTTCACGAAGTGTCCTGGATAGTCATGTGGATACTTGTATCCAACACCACGTCCCAATTTTTGAGCACCTGAATAATGAGCATCTTTTAAGTGGTCTGGAATGCTAATCGCACGACCTTTTCTGACATCAGACAATGCACTATCGATTGAGCGAATAGCTGTGTTTGATTTAGGTGAAAGAGCGAGTTCGATAATGGCGTTCGCTAGAGGAATTCTAGCTTCCGGTAAACCAAGACGTTCAGCAGCTTGTACGGCTGAGACAGCTCGAGCGGCCCCTTGAGGATTTCCTAGTCCGATATCTTCATAGGCAATAACTAAAAGGCGTCTCATTAAGCTTGTTAAGTCACCAGCTTCCATTAAACGAGCAGCGTAATGCAAGGCTGCATTCACATCTGATCCTCGAATCGATTTTTGAAGAGCGGAGATGACATCGTAATGTTGGTCGCCGTCTTTATCATAAGAGAGTGCTTTTCTTTGGATACATTCTTCTGCGATTTGAATCGTGATATGGATTTTTCCATCGTCACTAGCTTCTGTTGATTTAGCGGCTAGTTCTAGTGCGTTTAGAGCACTTCTGACGTCTCCGTTTGTACTGTTTGCAAAGTGATTTAAGGCTTCTTCTGTGACGTCTAAATCGAGTTTGCCTAGACCACGTTCTTCGTCTTCAATAGCCTTGACGAGCGCTTTTTGAATATCCTGCGAAGAGAGTGGTTTGAGTTCGAAGATTTGTGTTCGACTACGAATCGCTGGGTTGATAGAAATATATGGATTCTCAGTCGTTGCTCCGACTAAAATAATTCGGCCATTTTCCAGATGAGGCAATAAGAAGTCTTGTTTCGTTTTATCAAGACGATGGATTTCATCGAGTAGTAAAATGACGCTACCAGACATCTTTGCTTCTTCAGCAACAATTTGTAAGTCCTTTTTTGTATCGGTGGCTGCGTTTAGTTGTCTAAAAGCCACTTTTGTACTTCCGCTAATGGCGCTAGCGATACTTGTTTTCCCAGTTCCTGGAGGACCATATAAAATCATGGATGATAATTGTTTGGCCACAACCATGCGATTGATGATTTTTCCAGGAGAGACAAGATGCTCTTGACCAATCACTTCGTCAATCGTACGAGGTCGCATACGGTAAGCGAGCGGTTGATGGTTCATGACAGTTCCTCCTTAAATTTCTTTATGTTTAGTGTATCATAAGTTGAAAGAATGATATAATAGGAAAGATTAAAACAACTTATTAGGACAATAAATAGTCATCACGTATAATAGTATTGTTTGAAAGTGAGGAGAGTGCAAGGTGAATTACTTAGATTATGCAGCAACGACGCCAGTAAACGCAGAAGTATTAGAAGTGATTACAAAGGAAATGGCTTCTTTTGGGAATCCGTCTAGTGTCTATCGTATTGGTCGTGAACAAAAGCAAAAAATCGAACGTGTGAAGAAAGCTATTTTATCTGAACTACAAGCATCTCCACACGATGCCATTATCTTTACAAGTTCAGGTTCTGAAGGAAATAACTTAGTATTCGAGAGTATTCGTGAGCATTTCGCGAATGAAAAAGGTCATATCATTGTTTCTGCTGTTGAGCATCCTTCTGTTCGTAAATCGGCTGAATTTTTAGAACAAGAAGGCTTTGACGTGACGTATTTAGCTCCAAATAAAGATGGCATTGTGACGGTTTCTGAAATTGAGCAGGCTCTAAGAGAGGATACACGTCTGGTTTCTGTCATGACGGTCAATAATGAAACAGGCGCACGTTTCCCAATTGAAGAGATTGCTGCTTTATTAAAAGACAAGCCAACTTATTTCCATACAGATGCCGTTCAAGCCTTTGCTCAAGAAGCTTTAACGGTGGATGGAATTGACTATTTAACGGCTTCAGGGCATAAAATTTATGCGCCAAAAGGGATTGGATTCCTATATAAATCAAAAGATGCGCCAATTCACGCTTTAATTAAAGGCGGCGGGCAAGAGCTAGGGTTCAGAGCAGGAACGGAAAATGTTCCTTATATTTTAGGGCTTGAAAAAGCGATGCAAATCGTTGTAGAAAAAAGAGATGAGCTCGTTCAAAACTATCAAGAGTTACGTGAGTATCTAATCGCGAAGTTATCTGAAAGAGGCATTGAGTTTGAGTTTAACGGCGTAGCAAATCCAAAGAATCCGCATATTTGTAATATCTGGCTGAAAGGAAGAAAAGCTACTCAAACGTTAATTTTCAATGATTTAAAAGATGTTTCAGTATCTGCTGGATCCGCATGTTCAGCTGGTAGTGTGCAAATCAGTCCAGTATTGTCCGCAATGTTTAAAGGCGAAACGAGTCGTCTTGAAGAATCTGTCAGACTTTCATTTGGAATGGGTTCATCAAAAGAAGATATTGACGCCTTTGTGGACGCACTGCGTTAAGAGAGAGCTTTTGTTTAGAGGCAAAATATGGTAAACTAACGTTGTAGAAAAAGAAAGAGGAGAAGCGCATATGGCATTTACACCAACTGCATCATTAAAAGGATCAAACCAAGTCTTTTCGGTTAGTCCAACATGTAAAGGTTACACATTACGTGATAATGGCTTTACAGAAACAAAATCTGGGAACTTCCAATTAATTCGTAGTTTAGACGAAACAATTGATGATCACCGTGGATTAAAATTAAAAGTCATGGTGGATAAAGATAAGAAACAATTGAAAATTTCGACAGTAACGAAGAATGGCCTACAAACAGTTGACTTATACGGTAAAGCAAATACTGCTATGGCTGTAGAAAAGTTAGAGTTTATTTTAGAAGGGCTTGTTGAACGAGGAGTTCTCGAAGTAACAACAAAATAGTGTATAAGAAAAGAGAGACAGTTCAAAATTGAACTGTCTCGTTTATCATGCACGGGCGGTGTTCCCTGTAGCTGTATTATTCGACTTCAGGTAGCGGCTTAAATTGTGCTACGAAGCTTTGAGTGTCGCCAAAATAAAGATTCTCGCTAGGAACTTCATATAGCTCCTGCATTCTTTTGCTTAAAGAATATGGAAGATTAGTTGAATCTTTTTCATACTTCGTAAGCGTATCTTTGTTTATTTTAAGATATTTGGCGGCTTCTAACAGTGTTAAATTACGATTTACCCGTGCTGCTCGTAAAGAGATCATCATACACCTTCGCCCCCTTTTTCTCAACTTAATTATAGTGAAAACGCAACCGTTTGTCAAAAACGCAATTGGGCAAAAATCCCAGTACTATCGCATTTTCAATGATTTTCAAGCAAAAATTTTGAAAAAAATAAAAATAAATTTAAAATTAGGGTAAATTCTGATAACTCGACCTTCAAATCGACTAGTTCAGGAAATAAATAGAAATGATGGTGAAAGAATGAGTAACGAAAAAACAAGAGTTGTCGTTGGCATGAGTGGAGGGGTTGACTCCTCTGTAACAGCTTTACTATTAAAAGAAGCTGGATATGATGTCATCGGTATTTTTATGAAAAACTGGGATGATACGGACGAAAATGGTGTTTGTACAGCGACTGAGGACTACAAGGACGTAGCTGCAGTTGCAGAACAAATTGGAATTCCGTATTATTCTGTAAACTTTGAGAAAGAATATTGGGACCGTGTATTTGAATACTTCCTTCGTGAATATCGCCTAGGACGTACACCAAATCCAGATGTGATGTGTAATAAAGAAGTGAAATTCCAAGCTTTTCTTGATTATGCCATGCAACTAGGAGCAGATTATGTGGCAATGGGTCACTATGCACGTGTTGAAAAGGATGAAAATGGAATTGTTCACCTATTAAGAGGAAAAGATAATAATAAGGACCAAACATATTTCTTGAGCCAATTGAATCAAAAGCAATTAGAAAAAGCGATGTTTCCAATTGGTCACTTAGAAAAAAAAGAAGTCCGCGAGATTGCTGAAAAGTATGATCTTGCTACAGCAAAGAAAAAAGATTCTACTGGAGTTTGCTTCATTGGTGAGCGAAACTTCAATGAATTCTTATCAAACTATTTACCTGCTAAGCCTGGGAAAATGGTGACTCTTGATGGAGAAGTAAAAGGCGACCACGCTGGACTCATGTACTATACGATAGGTCAACGCCAAGGATTAGGAATTGGTGGCGGTGGTAAAACAAATGATCCATGGTTTGTCATTGGGAAAGACTTATCAACAAATACTTTATATGTAGGTCAAGGCTTCCACCATCCAAATCTTTATTCCGATAGTTTAACGGCTACAGATATTCAATTTACAAATGATTTACCAAGAGAAAAGACGTTTGAATGTACAGCTAAATTTAGATATCGTCAACAAGATACAAAAGTGAAAGTCGTATTGGATGAAAAGGATCCAACACTAGCTACAGTGATCTTCGATGAACCAGTTCGTGCGATTACACCTGGTCAAGCTGTTGTATTCTATGACGGTGAAGAGTGCCTCGGTGGAGGTATTATCGATAAAGCGTATATGAACGGAGAAGAACGTCAATACGTTTAATAGAAAAGATTAGAAAGGAGATTCCAAATGAGTGATACACCTTATATTGTAGGGGAAGTATTAACGACTTTTTTCGAGAATTCGCAAAACTTTTATAAAGTCATGCTCGTTCGCGTCGTTGAGTCTAATTGCGTGGATGTAGATGACGAAATCGTAGTGACTGGAATTTTCGGGCAAATTCATTCGGATATCTCCTATCGCTTTAATGGGAAGATTGTTTCTCATCCAAAATATGGGGAACAATTCCAAGCAGATAATTATCAACAGACGCAACCAACCGGAAAAAGAGGGCTCATTCAATATTTGTCTAGTTCTCATTTTCCAGGGATTGGGGAAAAAACTGCTGAAAAGATTATCGAGAAGTTAGGCGAAGAAGCCATGGAGCGTATCTTAAATGATGAGACTGCGCTTGATGGGATTACAGGGCTAACGAAAAAGAAAAAAGAAATGATTCGTGAAGTCATTCAGCAAAACCAGGGGACTGAGAAGTTGATGTTTGAACTCACGAATCTTGGGTTTACTCCTGCGATTGCACAAAAGATTATCGGCATGTATAAAGATAAGGCAAGAATGGTTTTAGACGAAGACCCATATGTTCTTCTACAAAAAATAGAAGGGCTAGGATTTAGAAGAATGGATAGCATTGCCCAATCGATGGGGATTGATCCAGACGATACTTCTAGATTAAAAGGAGCTCTCTTTGTTGTGACGAGAGATTTTTGTTATCAAACAGGGGACACTTATTTGATGGCTGAAGTATTAATCACGCAAGCGCAGCGATTACTAGAGTCTTGTCAAAACTACTTAATTGAACCTGATAAACTAGTAGATGCATTAAACGAATTGATTCGCGAAGGTGTTGTGTTTTCTGATGAAAACCGTATTGCAATTGCTTCTTTGTACTATGCTGAACTAGGGATTAGTAACGCCTTGTCAAAACGAATTACAGCTTCTAAAGAGGAAATCAGTAAAGAAAAAATTGAAAAAGCAATTGAAAAAACGCAGGAAAAATACGACATTCAATATGATGCGTCTCAAAAAGAGGCGATTTATCGGATTATGACGGAGCCACTTTTTGTATTAACGGGTGGACCTGGTACTGGAAAGACAACGATTATTAATGCCGTTATTGATGTCTATGCTCAGCTAAATGAATTAAAGCATGACGATGAGATTGAAGAAGCGATTGTTCTTGCAGCTCCGACAGGGCGAGCAGCAAAACGGATGAATGAATTAACTGGATATCCTGCTTCTACGATTCACCGTTTGCTAGGAATTGCGATTGATAGTGTGGATGACAGTTTTGAAGATAAGGAAATTAATGGAGAGTTCTTAATTATCGATGAAATGTCAATGGTGGATACGTGGTTAATGAACCGAGTATTTAAGGCTGCTCCAGAAGGATTAAAGATTCTACTTGTCGGAGATAGCAATCAATTGCCTTCTGTTGGTCCTGGACAAGTCTTAACGGATTTACTGGAAACGAATCAAGTACCAGCCATCGAACTGAAGCGAATTCACCGCCAGACACAGCAGTCATCGATTGTCGAATTAGCCCATAGCGTTAAAGATGGATTCTTGCCAAGGAACTTTATGGAGAAACAAACAGACCGCAGCTTCTTGCCGTGTTCTACAGAACGATTGGTAACCATTATTGAGCAAGTCGTTGTAGCGGCACTTAAAAAAGGCTATACGAAGAGAGATATTCAAGTTCTGGCTCCGATGTATAAAGGGGAAGCTGGAATTAACGCGATTAATCAGATGATGCAAGAAATCTTGAATCCTAAAATCGGAAATTCTGTTCGTGAAGTGGAATCCTTTGATAAAGTCTTCCGTGTAGGAGATAAAGTGCTTCAACTAGTGAATTTACCTGAAGAGAATGTCTACAACGGTGATATTGGTGAAATCAGAGCAATTCAATTTGCGAAAGAAAACGATGACCAAGTGGATAAGATTTTTGTTCTATTTGATCAAACGGAAGTCGAGTATCATAGAACCGATTGGCAACAATTGACGCTGGCGTATTGCTGCTCAATTCATAAGGCACAAGGGTCTGAGTTTAAAATGGTCATCTTGCCAATGGTGAATCAGTACTCACGGATGTTGCAAAGAAATTTATTGTATACGGCAGTTACAAGAAGTCAGCAGTATCTCATCATGTGTGGGGAAGCAGGAGCGTTCCAAAAGAGTGCAACTACTATTCCTCCAAAACGAGCAACTTTCTTACAAGAGTTCTTAACGAATTTCGACATTGAAAAGACAGAAGAAACTCCAACAATTAAAGAGAATATAACGGAGCCGTCGCTTGTTGATACTCTACATTCAGACGAAGACAAAGAAATCCAATTAACCATCCAAGCAATTGAAGAAGGACTTATTTCTCCGATGATTGGAATGGATGATGTCACACCATATGATTTTATGACAAGAAGCTAGTTTTCTAGCTTCTTTTTTCGTGTTTTTTTAGCCGGAATTAATTGCCATCTGTCCATGATGTAGGGTAAAATGGATACAAATGATTATGAAAGAAGGACAAATAATGAATCGACAAAAACATTTTTTAGTTTCTGAAGATGCTGTTCCTCCTGTATTTGCTAAAGTTTTGCAAGCAAAAGAACTACTTGCAACAGGACAAGCAAAAGACGTCACTGAAGTAGTGAAGATGGTTGGCATCTCACGCAGTGTTTATTATAAGTATTATCGTAAAGTACAAGGATTTTCTTCTGTAAATGCAGGAAGAAAAGCATCTATCAATATCCATATGAAAAATATCAAAGGAACGCTGACAAAGACGCTTGAAGTATTTGCAAATCGTGATATGAACATCCTAACGATCTTCCAAGGATTAGCGATTCACAGTGTCGCTGTTGTACAAATCATGATTGATATTTCTGAGGCAACGGTAAGTGTAGAAGACGTGATTAAAGAAATTAATGCTTTAGAAAACATTATTTCTGTGGAGTTACAAAGTATCGAATAATGAAACAAGAATTTTTAAACTATTTAACAGAAAACAATATTAAAGTATTGATTTTCGATAAAGATGGCACATTAACGGATACATCCACGTTATGGTTTGAGCCAACGATTTTAGTTCTTAACGAATTAGTGAATCGTAATGAGATGAATCTAACAAATGCAGAACATGACGAGTTGTTTGACCGTCTTGGTATCACTGAAACTGACATCATCGAAAACAGCGTGATTGCTTCAGGTACAGTTCGCGATATGCTGGAAGTCTTAAATCATTTCAGGCCAATCGATATCGAAGAAAATTATGACTTCGTGGTGCAATACTTTGCTGAGTATATTTTGTCTCATCCAGAGAAAATCCAAACTCTTGGACAGGTAAAGAACACACTCAGTGAATTGAAAGCAGAAGGATACACGATTGCCTTAGTAACGAATGATTCTCGCTTGCCGGCAGTGGCTGTATTAAAGGTTGCTGGAATTGGCGAGTTGTTTGACTTTGTTGGTACAACTGATGAATTTCCTTCAAAGCCAGCTACAGATTCACTATATGCAATCCAAAGCAAATTTGGCGTCTCTTTCGACGAGATGATTTACATTGGGGACTCCACTGTGGATGAAGACTTTGCCAAAAATACTGCAGGGTTTATCGCTGTTACAAGCGAACCTAGTAATCCAGAAGTTCTTCCTAGTGCTATTTTTAAAGTGAAATCAATTGATGAATTAAGTTAGGAGGAAATGATGAATAGTACGATACAAGAAAATCATAAATTCAAGGCGCTGCTAACCATTTTAATTCCAGTTTTAATTTATCAAATTGCCAATTATTCGGCCCAATTTATTGATACAGTAATGACAGGACGATATAACGCAGTCCATCTTGCAGGAGTATCGATTGGTGGGAGCTTGTACGCACCTTTTTTCTCTCTGTTAACAGGTTTGATCTCGGGACTTGTCCCGATCGTTGGACAATATTTTGGTCAGAAGAAACTGGATAAAATCGAACAAGTAATGCGTCAATATTTAATCATTGGCGTAGTGTTAGCAATTGGTCTATTTATTTTAGGCGTATTATTTTTGAAACCTGTTTTAGGATTCATGAATTTAGAACCAGAAGTAGAAGCTGTGGCAGTGGGGTATTTAACTTGGTTATCATTAGGATTTATTCCATTACTGCTCTTTAGTGTATTAAGATCTTTTGTGGATGCTTTAGGATTAACCAAAGTATCGATGATGCTGATGGTATTAGTAGTTCCGCTAAATATGTTCTTTAACTATTCACTGATTTACGGTCAATTTGGCTTTCCTGAAATGGGAGGAGCTGGGGCTGGACTTGGAACCGCAGTGGCATACTGGGGACTACTTGTTGTAGCAGTTGTTGTCTTTAGAAAACATCCAGTATTAAAAGAATATGATGTTTTAAAATGGAGCGGAATAGATGTCAAAATGTGGAAAGAACCATTTAAGATTGGACTTCCGATAGGATTATCGATTTTTGCGGAAGTGGCTGTTTTCGCATTTGTTGGATTACTCATGTCGAAATTTGGAACTTCCATTATCGCATCCCACCAAGCTGCGATGAATTTTGCGACGGTGGTTTATGCATTTCCAATTAGTATTTCTACTGCATTAACCATTATTGTTTCTTACGAAGTCGGTAGAAAAGATATTCGTTCAGCAATGCAGTTTGCTTACATTGGAATTGCGACGGCTGTGACACTTGCTGTTTTGACGTTAACATTATTAACGCTCAATATTCAATCTGTGGCCGCACTTTACGGAACAGACCCAGACTTTATTCAATTAACGGTTGTATTTTTAACCTATAGTCTCCTGTTTCAATTGTTTGATGCCGTGGCATCACCAATTCAAGGAACACTCAGAGGGTTTAAAGATGTTCAAATGCCATTTATCTTATTCTTAATTGGTTATTGGATTGTAGGATTACCAATCGGTTTTATATTAGATAATGCATTCAATGCTGGTCCATATTCATATTGGATTGGACTGATTATTGGTTTGATGAGTAGTTGTATTTTCTTAGTCTTCCGATTAAGAAGAGTATTTAAAAAATTTAAGGAATCACGAGGTGTGTAAATGTTTGAATCATACAAAGAAGAAGTAACATTTAATGAAGAAAGAGGGTCGGAAGAGTTCGACCCACAAAATGAGTTTTACAAAGAAGATATGGAAGAATCGTTTAAGAAGGACATTACTTCTATTGGAAGAAGATTAATTGGTTATATGTTAGTTTTCTTCTTTTTCGCTGGTGTTGGACAATATGCTGCACAACAAAGAGCGGTTACTGCTGAAGACTTTTACGGAATGGTGGGAGTTTGGTTATTTATTGCTGCTGGTCTAAGCTTACTCATTTGGTCTTTTTCTAAAAAATTCCCAATGAAACGTATTTATGAACACGTTGCTCCAAGAAAAATGACGATACAGTCATTTGCGATGATATGTGCTAGTTTGTATGGGGTTCGTTTTATCTCAAAACTGTTTTTAGGTGGAATTGAGAAATTACTCTTTGAGATGGGCATTCCAGTAACACTTGTAGCAAATACAAGTGAAGAGTTAACGTCTAGTATCATTTTTGTACTGTATTTAGGAGTAATGGCTCCTGTTGTAGAAGAATTTATTTTTAGAGGGTTCATTGGATATCGTCTTGAGCGTTACGGGAAAGTATTTACGATTCTATTTACGGCTCTTATTTTCTCACTATTCCATGCCAACATTACACAAGAAGTCTTCACATTTATGGCGGGTATTGTTTTTGCTTATGTTGCTATTGAATACGGCTTCCAATGGGCAGTAGTAGTCCATATGATGAATAACTTCATATTTGCAGTTGTCCTTGATATTTATCTGGCACAAATGATGAATTTAGGAGACTTTTCTATTGTACAACTTCTAGATTTAGTAGGATTTATCATCTTAGTGCTCGTAGTTATTTTGAAATGGAAAGATATTAAAGAATACATCGATGTGAATCGTGGATTTTATGGCATCTCACAAATTACTTTTACTAGAGTAACGATTATTTTGTACATTATTTATCTTTTATATCGTACTTTTCTACCATATTTCGCACTATACTTGAATTTTTATTAGATAGGAGGAGCTACTTTGAATACAATTTATTTAGAAGATAGCGTCTATACAACCATCACTGAACATCCAGAGGTCAAAGATTTACTTGTTGAAATTGGCTTTAAACCACTGAACCAACCACAAATGGTTCATACGGTAGGACGTATCACGAATCTGATTAAAGGTTCAAAAATTGCTAAAGTTCCTTTAGAAACAATTGTTGAAACGTTAGAGATGAATGGATACATCGTTAAAGAAAGCAGGGATTAGATGGCTAAAGAAGATTACACGATGGAAGAGCGTCAGGAGATTTTAAAAGACTTGATGCTACGTCTTCACGCAGGAGAAGACAAAGAAGTGATTCAAAAAGAATTCAATGAAGTCTTTGATGAAATCACTCCTTATGAGATCCAGTTAATGGAGAGAAATCTGATGAGTGAAGGCATTACCTTTGCTGAAATTATGAGTCTATGTAATGTTCATGCAAACTTAATGGGGTCAAAAGTAAACACAGAAACAACCGTCGCTGAATTTGAACAACCTGGTCATCCGGTTCATGTGATGAAGATGGAGAACCTTGCCATCCGCGGTGCATTGGACCGTGTGGAGCGGTTACTGAAGAATTATTTAGAGACAAAGGATGAAATGATTCTAAAGGGGCTTAATCGCCAAATTTCTCTCCTTGATCAATTCGACAATCACTATCAGCGTAAAGAATACGCTATGTTTCCAATTATGGAGAAAAAGGGCATTACCGCACCGCCTAAAGTGATGTGGGGAGTCGATGACCAAATTCGTGAATTGTATAAGGATTTCAAGAAGGCTCTTTCTAACGAACAAGAGAATGTGCTAGAAGAGTTTGAAGTCGTTCGTGATGAACTACTGGAGATGATTCAAAAAGAAGAAAATATTTTGATTCCGATGGTCGAACAAGTTTTCCATGTGGATGATTGGGAATCGATTGCTACTCAGTCTCCAGAATATGGGTATTGTATTGTAAAACCTGAAAAAGAGTGGGCGGTCAAAAAAGACTTCGCCCCTGTAAAGACGAAAATTGAGGTTGAGGAGGAAGGAGATATTCCTTTATCGACTGGTTCGCTTTCATTGAAGCAACTCAATTTGATTTTGAATTTATTACCGATGGAATTGTCGTTTGTAGACCACAATAATATCGTGAAATACTACAATGAAGGAAATGGTGAAGAGAAAATCTTTAAACGGACACCAAGTGCGATTGGCCGTGACGTGATTTTATGTCATCCTCCTAAAGTACACGAAACTGTTCAAACGATTTTTGAGCAATTAAAGTCAAAACAGAAGGAAAAAGAAGAAATGTGGTTTAAGAAAGACGGCATGATGGTTCATGTGACGTATCACGCTGTTTGGGATGAGGAAGGAAACTATGTAGGGTGTCTGGAATATGTTCAAAACATCCAATCTCTAGTCGAACATTTCGAACAAGCAGATGTGAAGCGAACACTTTCTTAATGACTTTCAATATGTTACAATGCACGTGGATACATTCCACATTACACTTAACTTTAAAGGAGTTATTGACTTATGTATACGACGATGATTCTCGGCGCAATTGCAGGTCTAAGTTTATTCTTATACGGGATGCAATTGATGGGCGACGGATTACAAAAAGTAGCCGGAGAAGGCTTGAAAGGGATTATTCGTAAATTAACGAAAAATCGATTCATGTCAGTACTTGTTGGGATGTTTGTAACAACAATTATCCAAAGTTCATCAGCAACTACAGTAATGGTTGTTGGTTTCGTAAACGCTGGGCTCATGACATTAGCGCAAGCAGTAGGAGTTGTCTTTGGGGCAAACGTCGGAACGACGATTACAGGGCAAATGGTTTCCTTCAACTTGTCACAATGGGCACCGATTGTCATTGCAGCTGGTTTGGTAGCAAACATGCTTACTAAAAATCCAAAAGTAAAAGAAGCTAGTGAAATCTTTATTGGTTTCGGTATTTTATTTATTGGTATGAGCTCATTAAGTTCTGCTTTACAACCGTTAAAAGAACTACCTGAATTCACTAACTGGATTCTTCAATACGGTAGCAATCCATTTATTGGTGTCGGAATCGGTCTTTTAATGACCCTTGTCTTACAAAGTTCATCAGCAACAATTGGGGTATTAATCGCTCTTGCTAGTCAAGGTGTGCTTCCTATTACTACAGCTGTGTTTATCATCTTCGGGGATAACATCGGAACATGTACAACAGCGTTAATTAGTAGTTTAGGAACTTCTCGTCGTGGAAAACAAGTGGCTTTATTCCATTTAATGATTAATGTTATCGGAACAGTTTACTTTATGCTTTTCCTTCGCGGTATTCTTGTGAATGTCGTTGAATCTATTGATCCTGGTAATGTTGCTCGTCAGATTGCCAATGCACATACGATTTTCAATATCGTTAACGTAATTGTCTTATTCCCATTTACAAATCTTTTAGTGAAGTTGATTCAAATGATTATTCCAGATGGAGAAGACGAGGAAGAAAGCATTACGCGTTATCTTGATAAACGTATCTTGGTAACTCCATCAATCGCGTTAGAAAACACAATGTATGAATTTGCTGCGATGGCTCAAGAAACAAGTAGTGCTTTAGAAAATGCGATTGGAGCTGCTCGTACGCGTGATAAGAAACTTGTGAAGAAAGCTCTTGAAAACGAGAAAAATATCAATGCGTACGAAAAAGCAATTGTGAAGTATTTAGTTGAAATTTCTCAACAAAGTGTATCTGCAAAAGACCAACAAACAATCGATGAATTGTTTAGTACAGCTAACGACATCGAGCGTATCGGGGATCACGCAGAAAACATTGCAGACTTCGCAAAATCAATTATCGAACGCGAAATCTTCCTAGACGAAGATACAGCTCACGAATTAGATGGCTTGTACGCACTTGTTCAAAAAGGATTCGCATTATCAATTGACGCCTTATCAACTGGTGATCAAGATAAAGTTCAACAAGCGATCCAAATCGAACGTGATATTGATAAACTCAAGATTGAAGTTCGCGATAAATACATGAAACGTATGAACAAGGGTATTGCTTCTGCTGAATCAGGTATCTTCGTAATGGACTTATTAAGTAACTTAGAACGTGTCAGCGACCACTTCAGAAATATTTCTGAAACGGTAGAACGTTTGAAACGTGCGGTTATTGTAACTGAATAACACTCTCAATCCGTAGGCAATTTTGTCTACGGATTTTTTTTATAAAAAGTAAGATATACCGTATACGGTATAT
>JUUF01000426.1 GCA_001058355.1 Carnobacterium maltaromaticum | reverse complement strand
GCTTTAAAGGTGAGAGACTCTTAGAGGCTCGAACCGGTACCCCGCTACAGCGATTATTACAGAAACCGAAGGTTCCGCAGTAATCATTTATTAAAATTTTCAAAGCACAACAAAAAGAGTGCCTCATTTCTGAGGCACCCTGTTAGATGAATTATTTATTCACATTTTCCCATTGCCAGTTCACAACTTCAGGAATATCTTCCCCGTGTTCACGGATGTAGCTGTGGTGGAATTCCACAGTTTCGTCCATTTTCGAAGCAAATTCGCTAGCTTTGTCGCCGTATACAGCAACTGCAGCGTCTTTAGCAACGTGGAAGCGGTCCATTTCAGATAATACACGCATATCGAATGGAGTTGTGATATCTCCGTTTTCACGGTATCCGTGGATATGAACGTTATGGTTGTGACGATCGAAGAATAAGTCACGAATCATACCTTCATAACCGTGGAAGCAGAATACAACTGGTTTGTCAGTAGTAAATAATTTATCGAATTCTTCATCAGATAAACCACGAGGGTCAACTTTTGGAGAACGTAATTTCAAGATATCTACTACGTTGATGAAGCGAATCTTCAATTCTGGGAATTGTTTGTGCAAGATTGAAATACCTGCTAATGCTTCTAAGTTAGGTTCAGTACCTGCAGCAGCGATAACTACGTCTGGTTCTTCTCCTTCTTTCACTGTTGAAGCCCAATCAATTACTTTGTAACCTTCGCTCACTAATTCTTTAGCTTCTTCTACAGAGTAGAATTGTGGACGTGGGTGTTTTGAAGAAACGATTAAGTTAATTTTATCTTCTGAACTTAAAGCTTCAGCCATAACAGCCATCAAGCTGTTTGTATCCGCTGGTAAGTATTCACGAACGAATTCAGGTTTTTTCTCAGCTAAGTGTGTTAATAAACCTGGATCTTGGTGAGTATATCCATTATGGTCTTGTTGGAACACTGTTGATGTTGCAATCAAGTTTAATGATGGATAGTTTTTACGCCATGGAGCGTGAGTTTTAGATTTACGTAACCATTTGAAGTGTTGAGTGATCATTGAGTCAACTACACGTAAGAATGATTCGTAAGATGCGAAGAATCCGTGACGACCTGTTAATACATAACCTTCTAAGAATCCTTCAGCTTGGTGTTCTGATAATTGTGAGTCGATAACACGACCAACTGGTGAAATCCATTCATCGTAGCTTTCGTCACGACGGCTTAACCATTGACGGTTCGTTGCTTTGAAGACTTCGTTTAGACGGTTAGATTTCGTTTCGTCTGGTCCAAAGATACGGAAGTTATCTGGGTTTGCTTTTACTAAGTCAGCAGCAAAACGACCAAATTCGATCATATCTTGTTTTTGGATAGCACCTGGTTTAGATGTATCGATTGCATGTTTAGTCCAATCAGTAATTTCCATAGGTTTTACAACCCCTGCGTTAGTGATTGGGTTCATGCTCATACGACGTGGGCCTTTTGGAGAAATTGCAGCAATTTCTTCTACTAATTTACCATTTTCATCGAATAATTCTTCTGGACGGTATGATTTCAACCAGTCAACTAAAGCATCGATGTGTTCCATAGCTTCTCCAGATACTGGAATTGGAACTTGGTGAGCACGGAATCCGCCTTCGATTGGTTCGTGGTTCCATTCTTTTGGACCTGTCCAACCTTTAGGAGTACGTACTACTAACACTGGCCAATGTGGCATTGTAGCTTCTTCAGCGCTCTTAGAACGAGCTTCTTTTTGAATTGCTTGGATTTTTTCAATAGCTTCATCTAATTTAGCAGCCATTAATGGGTGAACTTCTTTAGGATCTGTTCCTTCTACGAAGATTGGATCCCATCCTAAACCGTTGAAGAATTGAGTTAATTCTTCATCAGTACGACGAGCTAAAATAGTTGGGTTGTGGATTTTACCACCGTTTAAGTAAAGGATTGGTAAAACGGCACCATCGTTAACTGGGTTGATAAATGTGTTTGAGAACCAACCAGCTGCTAAAGGACCTGTTTCAGCTTCTCCGTCACCGATAACTGCTGCTGCAATTACGTTAGGATTATCTAAGATTGCACCTGTAGCATGTGATAATGAGTAACCTAATTCCCCACCTTCGTGAATTGAACCAGGAGTTTCTGGAGCCGCGTGAGACGCAATTCCTCCAGGGAATGAGAAGATTTTACATAATTGTTTGAACCCTGCTTCATCTTGAGTGATTTGTGGGTATAACTCAGTGTAAGATCCATCTAAGTAAGAGTTAGAAACCATTACTTGTCCACCGTGACCTGGTCCTTCAATGTAGAACATATCTAAGTCATATTTATTAATAGCACGGTTTAAGTGCGCATAAATGAAGTTTTGTCCTGCGATTGTTCCCCAGTGTCCGATTGGATGAAGTTTAACGTCTTCTTTTTGGATTGGACGACGTAAAAGTGGGTTATCTTTTAAGTACATTTGAGCTACTGAAATGTAGTTCGCTGCACGCCACCAAGCATCCACCTTTGCTAAGTATTCTGGTGTATCAAATTGTGTCATGTGTATTTGTCTTCCCTTCTTATTTTTGGCTTCTAAAGAAATTCGAAAATGGCGTTTCAAAAATCCTTCTTTTATTTACCGCAAAGTATTTACCATACCTATTTACGGGTGTCAAGAAGAATTACTAAAACGGTCATCGTTTTGATATATTACGTTTTCCTTTAGGAAATATTCCTGTTTTTAGACCGTATTTCTACTGATCCAAAACGTTCATAACCACATTTATTTGACTATTTCAACTCGAATATTGATCATAACTCATCATCGAGTACTCTATTTTACCATTTTTTATGTTCATTCCGCAATAAAACGTTCATAAAAAGTCAGATAGGATCAAAAAAACCGAGGTGAAATTCCTCGGTTTTTCCATTTCAATAAGGCTTGTGAAGATTTTTATTGAAAATATTGTAGAAATTCTCCGTATCCCTCTTCTTCCAGCTTCGCAACTGGGATAAAACGAAGAGAGGCAGAATTGATGCAATAACGTAGTCCACCTAATTCTTTTGGACCATCTTCAA
>JUUF01000425.1 GCA_001058355.1 Carnobacterium maltaromaticum | reverse complement strand
ATAAATCTATTCAATGTAAACTAAGCACACACAAAATTTTTGCACACAAAAAGCCGAGAGGGTTCTCGGCTTTTCTCAACGATTATTTGTTTGCTAATAAGTCGCGGATTTCTTTTAAATAATCTTCTGCAGTTGGTGCAGCTGGAGCAGCTTCTTCAACTTGTTCTTTCTTAGCTAATTCAGAAGCTTTGTTCATACCTTTAATGATTAAGAACAATACAGCGCCAACGATTACGAAGTTGATGATTGCAGCGATGAAAGCACCGATACCGATTTGAGCAGAACCTAATTTAAATGAAACTGCTGCGATATCTCCTGTGTTTGCTACCATAGCGATGATTGGTGAAATAATATCATTTACTAATGAATCAATGATTGCTTTGAAAGCTCCACCGATGATAACCGCTACTGCTAATTCAACGATATTCCCGCGCATTAAAAACTCTTTAAACTCTTTTAACATAAATGTTTTCCTCCTTTGTTTTTTGGTTAAATAATTTCCTTTAACAGAATACTAAAATTAACACTAAAATACAACTAAAAACATTCAGAAATTTACACTTTTCGTACATAATTTTGCGGAGTGTATTTTTCTACTGAAAATCCGACTTCTTCCCCTGCAGCCATACGAGCCAAACATTCGCCAATCCAGACACCGCTTGTAAGCCCTGAAGAGCCCAAACCACTTGCTACAAAGGCATTTGTTGTATTTGGCACTTCGCCAAAGAACGGTAGAAAATCGGAAGTATACGCACGCGTTCCGACGCGCACCCCACTGCGTTTGGCATTTTTTAAACTTGGAAGACTCGCGCACGCTTCTTCGTACATGCCGTTTAACAGCTCTTCATCTGGAACCAAATCGAAACCTTGCGTATTTTCGTGAGTCGCACCGACTAAAATATTGCCATCCGGGAACGGAAGAATATCAATCTCACCGTGCAACATGCACACTGGCCATTTCGACGTATCTTCGGTTGTCTCCAAGGTAAGTTCAATCAACTGCCCCTTTTGCGGACGCACATCCACGTAGTAGCCAAGCGGGTCAAGCAGTTCTTTGACCCACGCACCACTAGAAAGGACCACCGCATCGAAGGCTTGCACCTCGCCGCCAAGACGCACACGGACCTCTTCGCCAACAGCTTCAAGCGTTACTTTTTCACGGACCACACGAGCCCCGTTCTTCTCTGCTTGTTCTAATAGAAGCGAAACGAGCAACTCCCCGTCCACGCGACCGCCGCCGCTACAATAAAGCGCACCGTCTAGATTCGACCAACCCGGAATCACACTCGCCACGTCTTCTGGAGTTAAGGCCCGCACCTCGCCAATCATCGGCGCATCCACGCGTCGCTCCACGGCCATCTCTTCAACCTTCGCCAATTGCTTCTCTGTATGCTTGAAAATATACGCCCCGACTTGCTCATACGGCAACTCACTGACACCGTCTTTGCGCAGCTGATCCATCAACTGCGGATAGTACGCCGCCCCATGTGACACGAGCTGGTACCAGTCTTTATTACGACGTTGCGATAACCATGGACAAATAATCCCGGCAGCCGCCTTCGTTGCTTGACCCACGCCCGCGTCAAATACCGTTACATCGATTCCTTTTTTGCTGAGCTGATACGCCGCAGTCGCTCCGACGATGCCAGCCCCTACGATTGCTACTTTCTTCGTCATCTTCTTCACTCCTAGCTGAAGTCTCTTGTTTCAAATTGCCCTTCGCGTTCAAACCACTCTGCCACTGTTAATAATAGTGCCTCTTGTCCACGTGCTGCCATTAACTGTACGCCGATTGGAAGGCCTTTTTCGGTTAAATGCACCGGTAAACTAATCGCTGGTGCACCTGTAATATTGGACAATTGCGTAAATGGTGTGAGCGCCAATGTTCGGTCAAACATGCGCCAAATCACGCTTTGTTGTTCCGGCACACTCAGTTCGTCCATATGATTCAATGCGTGGCGCACCGATTCTTCCATCGGGAATTGCGTATGCAGCGGAGCCACATCGCTCACACTCGGCGTTACAATCAAATCGTACTGCTCATGCACTTTTTCCATCGCATGCGCATACGTGTCCCATTTCGACAAAGCCGCGCTATAATCTTTTGCTAAAATACGTTCCCCGGACTGGTAAATCCCCCAGGTCATGAGTTCCATATCGTCTTTCGTGAACTTGCGGCCAAAACTTGCCTCCATGCCTTGGAACATCGCCGCCGTCTCCACACTATTCATCACGTAGTAGTTCTTCATCACTTCGACGCCGTCAACTGGCCAGCCAATCGGTTCGACCACGCAGCCGACACCTTCTAGGAAATTCACGGCCTTACGAAGCGCCTCCTTGGCTTCCGGAGCGACAAAGCTTTCAATAGGAGACTTCTCAATCACGCCAACTCGCAGCGGGCGGTTTGGAAGAGTATCCCAGTCTTTAATAAGCGGTGTTAAAAATGGACTATCCTTTTGCTCGACTTGCATCCATTTCAACAACTCGCGAGTATCACGGACCGTCTTCGTCATCGCAAAATTCACCGAAGCACCTTGCCAGCCACGATAGCTACCAGGGCCAACAGGAATGCGCCCACGACTCGGCTTCAACCCGATTAAACCCGTAAAGCTGGCTGGAATTCGAATCGAACCACCGCCGTCACTCGCCCCCGCAATCGGAACGATGCCACCAGCCACAGCAGATGCCGCACCACCGCTAGATCCACCGGCATTGCGATTCAGGTCATACGGATTATTCGCAGGGCCCCAGAGTTGCGGCTCCGTCATATTCTTAAAGCCAAACTCTGGCGTATTTGTACGTCCAACAATGATAAACCCCGCTGCTTCCAGACGCTTCACGAAGTTATCCGTACGGCTTACAGGAATTCCCTTCAAGAGCTTACTTCCCGCACTCGATGGTTCCCCCGCTTGATTTTGCCCGAGGTCCTTCAAGAGAAGCGGCACCCCGCCAAACGGTAAGCCTTCAAACGAACGCTCCTCCGCTTCTTTTAGCGCACGCTCTGCCTGTAAGTGCACAACAGCGTTTAGGCTTGGATTTCGTTGTTCAATTTTATCTAATGTCTCTTGGACTAATTCCTTTGGAGATACCGCACCACTTGCAACGGCCTCTCTCATCTCGATGGCGTCTTTCCACATAGTTTCACGTCCCTTCATGTCTTCCTTATTGTACAGTGAAACGGAAAGTCGGTAAAGGCTCACGCAGTCGCAACGCATTGAGTGCGCCTAAAACGCTAGAATTTTTTGGAAACAAATTCAGAAAAAATGACCCCTGCTACCGTTTACTCCTGACTTTTTCAACGCGATTTTGGAAATTGAAGAAAATATGAAGAAACTATTGAGAAATGTATAAAAATTGGTAGTAAAAATTTATATTTGTGATATAATAATACATATAAACTTCACCGAGAACAGTAACTAGACGGCTTTTTCCAAGGGTTGCTCTATTTTTTTGGAGATTTTAGTTAAAGTTCTCACAAATTAATACCTTTAGGAGGAAAAATAATGAAAGATTTCATCAAAGGAAGACTCTCGAAGTTACTCTTCGTATTGTTCATCCCGATGTTATTATTCATGCTGGCCCCTCAATCAGTGGTGAACGCAGCAGACGTTAGTAATAACATCAGTTCATTGACGGTCTCTTCAAGCGAAATTACAGACGGTGGACAAACGACCGTTAAATTTACGTTTGACGAACACGCCCAAAAAATCAAAGCTGGAGACACTCTTGAAGTGACTTGGCCAAGTTCAGGCACTCTTCACGGGACTGGATTTAAGAAAACCATCCAATTGACCATCGACGGCAAATACGTTGGGGACATGGTCATCAAAGACGGTTCTGCAAAAGTAACATTCAACGACGGCATCACTGGCCTTGAGAACGTTCGCGGTTGGGGTGAATTCGAAATCGAAGGTCACAACGACACAGCAACAGACAAAGAACACGTTGGTAAATTCACCATCGTGAGTGGAGACAAATCTGTCGAATTGAACGTGAAGAAAATGGCGACTGGTGTAAACAACGCTCCATTCTACTTAAAAGCTGGGGATATGCACGCTGACGACCCTGACAACATTCTTTGGGCAGTAACGATTAACGCGATGAACTTAGAAGTAGACGGCGACGTTCGTCTCGAAGACGAAGTGCAAGGCGGACACAAATTAGACCCAAACAGCTTTAAAATTACAACAACAGGAGCAAAACCTGGCTACTATTCTGGAGCTACAGCGATTGAAGATTTCAAAGCAGCATTCCCTGGATCAACATTTACAGTGGATGCTTCAGGAAAATTTGTAGTGACGATTCCTAAAGACCTAATCAACAAGACTGGCGTTCTTATTTTCTATCGTACAAAAGTAGAAAATGAAAACCAAAAAGAATTCAAGAACAACACGAAAGTTTGGTACCAAGTCAAAGGTGAAGCCGCTGTTGTGGCAAAAGAAGTAAACGCATCTGTTGCAAACATCAATGCAAACGGTGGTGTTGACGGAGACCAATCAATTCCATCAATTCCATCAATTCCAACAACGACAACAGTAGCAACAACGACTACAACTACAAC
>JUUF01000424.1 GCA_001058355.1 Carnobacterium maltaromaticum | reverse complement strand
ACTTCTTTTTGCATCATCATTTTTAATTCATTTGGTGGTCCAGGTAGAACAATGAATTGACGACCATCTTTTTCAAAACCACAACCAACTGCTAGTCCATTATGATTTTTAAAAACAGTTCCGCCTTCGAAAGCTAGTGCCTGTCTACGATTATTTTCACTCATGTCGCGATGAGAGCGCACGTGAAAATCGATCACTTTTTGAAGACCTGCCTCATCTTCTACAAGTGGCACATCTAAAAAACGCGCCAATACTTGTTTAGTGATATCATCCGTTGTTGGTCCGAGACCTCCAGATAAAATAATCAATTCACTTCTAGAAGCGGCTAATTCAATCGCTTCATA
>JUUF01000423.1 GCA_001058355.1 Carnobacterium maltaromaticum | reverse complement strand
TGTCCTTGTTTACCAGTTGTTTCTTTGTTTTCACCTACTGGAGTTACAGGATTTACAGTTGGAGTGTATTTAATTCCGGCTAAAGAACGGCCAGTCGCTTCGTCCACCACTTGGATTAAGATTGGATCTGGAGTTCCAATAAAGTCTTTATTTGGCGTAAATTTCACCGTTCCATTTACTGGATCAATCTCATATAATCCAACTACCTTGCCATCCTTCATCGCTGGAGCTTCATTACCAATGAGAACACCCGTTTCCGGATTCACAATAACCATTGGTGTTGTAGCAGAAGGTTTTACTTCGCCTGACCCATTTGTAAATGTAAGTTTTTTGTCGTGTTCTAACCCTTGTAAATCTTCTGTAGTTACTTCTTCAGACAATGGAGTTACTGTTGGGATATAACGACCATCCATTGTGTTTGTTTGGTCACTGATAACAGGTTGAGAATTATCTTTTGTATTCCAACCAGTATCTACAGCATTGTTGTCAAGACGACGAATTGTGATACCTGCTGCAGTTCCAACAAAGCCGTTTTCTGGAATGAATTCCACTTGAACGTCTTTACCAGCACCTGTTACACGGTATTTACCTTCACCTGGTACTACATAAAATCCGTCAGCGTCTAATTCAACTTTATTTCCTTGCTCGTCAACAATATATGGAGCCACAGTTTCATCAATCACTGCATCTTCAGTTCTTGAGTAGCGTTGTTTACCTTGAGCTGTGAATTCCACTGTTGCAGTTTGTTTCACGCCTTGTAGGTTTACAGTTTCTTTTTTGCTTCCTTTTGGTGGGAAGATTACTTGTGTTTCAAAGTCTTCTACTTCCCCTGACATTGACATTCCTGTTGGGCTTTCAATATCTGGAGCATAAGTAGATACACGAACACGCACGCCTAATTTATCTAATTGTAAATCATTTAAGACTGGTCCGTTGTTAAATTCTAGTGTTACGTTTCCATCTTTAGTGATTGTTGCTTTTTCAGAGCGTTCGTTTTCGTCAAATTTACCATTTTGGTTAAAGTCAACCCATGCGTAAGCATAAGCCTCAGGAGCTCCACCAGTGTTTGCTTGTACTGTTAACGTGTAGTTACCTGGACGTGTACGAGCTAAGGCAATCATTCCGTTGGTGTTGCCTTTTAAATCAGTTGGTAAGATTTGGTCGATACCTTCATCGCCTGTACCGTCTTTATCGTCACCTTTCCAGTCTGTACGTTCTAAGTTTTCATCCATATCTGGACGAGTATCTCCAAAGTATGGTTGGTTAACGGTAGCGCCTGTTACCCCATTGACTTGGTTCATCGCGTGAGTTGCGATTCCGTATGAATCAGGTGCATCCCCTTCATCTAACGGTAAGAAACCAAGCATTGCAGATTGTTTACCTGAAGATGCGATATATAAACCAACTTCTGAAGCACCACGTGTCATTACGATTGGTACTGCAATCCTGCTTGCAGAAACGTTAGGACCAAATACGCCTGTTCCTAAACCACCTGTCTTCAAGTCTGCACTTCCATAGTATTTCCATGCTACAGTTTTACCTTCTTCACCCACAGCAGTTGCTCTACGTAAAAGGTTTAAGTTAAGTGCACTAATGTTAGCTCCATCAACGTTTACACTACCGTAATTTTTTGATGGGTCAAATAGATCTGCTGTATCTTGAGGAACATAGTTTTTCGTATTCTTATTATTATTTTTTAACCATTCCCCAACATGTTGCCAGCCTGAACCGTTTGTAGTGAAGAGTACTAACTCACCTGGGTTAGCTGACTCACCATCGGCCATAACGATTGCTGGTTTTACTGCTTTTCCTTTATAAGTTGCTGAAATATCAAATTGAACACCGATATTTCCACCGTTGAATTCTGAAGAAATCGTTGTACTCTTCGTTCCTGTATCAATTCCTTCTGAACGAATTTCAGTCCAACGGTTTTGAGGGTCGGCAATTACGCGTGCTTCTTCTTTATTATTAAAAGCCTTTCTTGTTGTTGCATCACCAATAGAGTTGATATAACCATTTTTAGCGTTTGGATCGTAAGTCGCTTTTTCTTCGTCTGTAGCGCCTCGCTCTTCCAAACGTTTTTTATAAATTTCTGTTGCTTGGAATGGTTTTAAAGATTTCACTTTAATTTTTACAACATAACCAGGCATTACTTCTTTCGTATAAGTAGCACCCACTTGTAGGGCTAATTTGCCATCGGCTGTTGTTTCAGCACCTGTCCAGTTTGCTTTATCACCAAAGTCTAACCATGAAACTTGTTTTAATAATTGTTCTGCTAAAATTTTTGGTGTAAAACCTGGTTTTTCTACTTTAGGAGTAGAAGTTGCGTCTACAACGTCTTCTCCAACAGTATCATCAGATGCAGGTGTAGCTTCACCTTCAGCAACTGCACGTCTTGAACGCGTACGTGGTTTGTTTTCTTCAGCTACTGTAGTTTCTTCTTTCTTTTCTGGAGCAGCAGTTGTTTCTTCTGCTTTCTCTGGAGCGGCTGTTGTTTCTTCTTTCTTTTCAGCTGCCGCAGTTGTTTCTTCAGTTTTTTCTGCTGGAGTTACTCCTTCAGCTGCAGTTGTTGCTTCTGGTTTTTCTACGGCAACTTCATAAACTGCTTTGTCGTCTTCGACCGTATCTTTCTTCTCTTCTGCAGGTTTCGCTGTTGTTTCTGCAGTAGTTGCTTCAACAGTGTCCGCGTGTACAATTGTTTGCCCTTGTACAAACATGAAACCTAATGCAACAGCTACTGAAGCTGTTCCCATGCTTAATTTCTTGATTGCATAACGTGTTACTTTTGAACGATTTTTACGTTCATTCATTTGAATATTTTTTGAACTAAACATCTTCTACCTCTTTCCTTTTGATTATTTTTTAACTTCGATCATTTGTGAATTTTCACCGAACAGGAAATAATTTTTACCCTTATTCAGCTAAACATATTACCATATTCAATTGGATTTTCCAACTATTTCTACTTTACTTCCATTACAATTAGGTTACATTTTACTTGTGAATTGATTACTCAAAATTCTGACAATTTAAATATGAAAAAAACGTGAATACCACATCTAGTGTTTTCATTTGTTTTCAACATATCCAATGTGGTTTTTCTTAAAATTAGTACAGATTTTTTTGAAACTAATACAGATCCTACTTTTGTCTTCTTCTTAATCGGTCCTTTCTCCTTCTCATTTTTTTCTTAATTTTTAAGATTATTACTACAATCAATAAAACTCCTAACAATCCTAGCCAAACTATAAATGGAACTCTCATTAGGAAACGAAGTACGCCTTTAATCATTTCCTTAGGCGTTTTTTCTTCTACTTGAGTTGTTTCGATATACGTTGATTCCACGGCATCATTGGCTGCTGGCTCCACTTTTACTGCAACCTCTTTACCATACAGAGTGCCATATGGAGTTTGGACTTTTAATGTATTTCCTTCTAGTGCGTACACAGGTTCTTTTCCTTTTTCTACGTATACATCAACGGTATGCTCTAATGTTACTTTTTGTCCATCGATTTTTTGAGTACCTGGGTTGAATACTGTCTTATGCTCGTAGTTCTTAAAAATATATTGCAATAATGCATTCCCGATTTTATGACGATTATATTCACCATGATGATCCTCAAAATTTCCGACTCCCAGAATCACTTCGACGAGCTCTACACCGTCTTGTTTGTAGATTCCGATATAATTAAATCCATCTCTTTCACTCGTACCAGTCTTCAATCCAACGATTCCAGGATACGCCAATACGTCCCCTTCCACCGAATGATTTGTATTCGTAATGGTTTTGGCATATGGCGTTCCACTCATGACAGTTAATTCTTTATTCTTCGTAATTTCTGTTATTTCTGGATGTGCCTTTAACATCGCTACAACCATTTTCGCTAAATCTCTAGCCGTTGACTGGTTCGTCTCATTTGAAGGATATCGTTGTACTGTATAGAGTCCTTCAAAATCTTTCGTAACGGCACCTGAAGCTCCTACAAATTTTGTATTGGTCATTCCTAGTTCTTGCGCCTTTTGATTGATTAAATCCACATAATCATCAGTATTCGGGTTAATCAGATTTGCCAGCATCAATACTGCAGCGTTTGACGAAGGCAGTAGCGCCATCTTAATCAGCTCGCTAACTGGATATTCCACTCCCTCTACAATGGGCGAATTGCTAAGGTTTGTTAAGTTCGATATCGCTTGGTCGTTTTTTGTCGCAACGACTTTATCCTCCAGCTTAATTTTGCCACTCTTCATCGCGTCATACACCATAAAGATGGTCATGAGCTTACTCAGACTCGCCGGGTCCACTACATTATCAGGATTCTCCTGAAATAGAATCTCTCCATTCGAGAGGTTTACGACGATATCCCCTTTAGGCGTATCGGCCTCTGATACAGAGTTTCCCTCATTCTTTGTAATTGTAATACTTGATTCTTGTGCCAAAACAGTTGTAATAGGCGCCAACATCCCAGTGAGCACCACACAACACATTGCAATTTTGAATAATTTTTTCACCATTTTTCCTCCTAATGTCTTACTATCATCATATGAAATCCTTTCCAAAAGTTCAATGCTTTCCATATTAAAAAATCTTTACATTTATTCGAAAAATGACTACTCTTAGAACTAGAGGTGACAATATGAGACATTTAACCAGAAGTGCTGTCTTTCTCTTCTTTACAAAAGGGAAAAAGGTACTCCTTCAAAAACGAATGAATACAGGATTTATGGACGGCTATTATGACGCAACTGTCAGCGGTCATATCGAAGCCAATGAATCCATTACACAAGCTGCCTTGCGTGAAACGCGTGAAGAAATCGGCCTCGAAATCCCTTCAAGCGCCCTTTCCTTCTACACGACGCTTCATATGCATTTTGACGAACATGATTATTTCTATTTTTATTTCCAAGTAGACGTTGAAAAACTTCCTCACTTTGAAATTCATAACGGCGAGCCTGGAAAAATTGAAGAATTCAAATGGTTCCCTTTAGCGAAACTCCCCAAGAAGATTTCAGATTTTAATAAAGCAGCTCTCGAAAACCTTCAAACGGGTAATCCCCTTTCTGAATTTGGCTGGCCACAGACCCCTGAAAAATGTTCTTGGGCCTATCACTCACAAAAGATGATGGATTACCACGATAACGAATGGGGTGTCCCTTGCCACGATGACCAAGCACTCTTCGAACGCTTGACTTTGGAAACGATGCAAGCAGGCCTTAGCTGGGCTACGATTCTCAATAAGCGCGAAAACTTCAGAGAGGCTTTTGACAACTTCGATATCCAAATGGTTGCTAAGTATGACGAAGCTAAAGTTCAATCTCTTCTTCAAAATGAAGGCATTATTCGCAATCAACTGAAGATTCGGGCCGCTATCGCAAACGCCAAAGCGATTCTTGCTATCCAAGAAAAGTATGGTAGCTTCTACGCTTTTTGTTGGAGCTTTGTCGACCATAAACCCATCATCAATGAATACACTACTATGGCAGAAGTTCCAGCCTTTACGCCACTTGCTGAAAAGTTCCGCAACGCTCTTCTCAAAAAAGGTTTTAAGTTTGTCGGACCAACGATTGTCTACTCCTTTATGCAATCTGTTGGCATGGTAAACGACCATTTAACAACTTGTCCATGTAAATAAAAAAATATCGTTATACCTTATACGGTATAACGATATTTTTTTTAATCTAATGTTGCTCGACTCAATAAGTCCGTCATTTCACTCTCATCGTCGAATAACGCTTTAAATCCAACAGCAAACTTCTTCACTGCTTCCACATCTTCTGATCCAATTGAAAACAATCCCGCTTCCGAATCAAACGACAATGCGTCTACTAATTCTGGCATCTTTTCTTCTAGAAAGACAGTCGCTAGCGAATTCCAATCATAGCCATTTCCAAGGAATCCCTCTTCTTGCCGTGTATCAAACACATTTTGTTTATAATCTTCATTTAACCAGAGCACCAGCGTTGCCCATACATCCTCTGTCCCCTCATCGAATACCATGAGTTTAAAAGGTTCTAATTGTTTATTTATATCTTCGTACGACATCCACTACGACTCCTCATTTCATTTTCCTCTATTCTACTCATCATCACACCATTTGTCGAGCCACTCCCATAAGAAGCACACTCTCTATCCCAGCACCGGCCCATTTACGAGGGGCTGAAATGATGGATATGAAAAACTACCAAAATAGATTATTTC
>JUUF01000422.1 GCA_001058355.1 Carnobacterium maltaromaticum | reverse complement strand
ACTCTTTCATCAAGTTCACTACGCACTGTACAACAGAGGAGTCGAAGTCTTTGCGATAAACAAGCTGGATGTTCCGTTTTGGTGTGAAGCCATCGAGTTTGAGTTTGGAAAGGTAGCCGCTCTCCAAGTCTTTTTTTACAAGAAGCTCAGACACGATGGAGATACCGAGCCCGTGCGCCACGGCTTCCTTGATACTGTACTGATTATCCACCACAAACGGCTGCCTACTCATAAACTCCGGCTCCTCCAGTTGCGCTAATAAAAACTTATGCAGCGACGACTGACTTCCCTTGGAAATATACCGTTCCTCGTTTAGGTCCGCAAGTGTGCAGTGGCCGCTTTTAGCCAGCGGATGATCCGCCTTACAAATGACAATCAATGAATCCTCGTAGACCGTCGTACTCGCAAATTGCTTTGTGTCCACTGGAATATATTCCGAGAAGAACGCTAGCTGGATTTTCCGTGCTTCCAAGTCCGCTTGAATCACCTTCGAGCGGTCGACCTTAATGGATACTTGATGGTCTGGGAAGGCGTCGTTGAGTAACGGCAGGAGGGCAGGCAGAATCGTCGACCCGATAAACGGCGTAGCCCCGATAACAGTCGAACGACTCGTCGTATCGGCCAATTCCCGCAGCGCGTTCAGGCCACAATTCATCGTTGCGACCACCTTCTTGGCCGTCTCGTAGAACAGCTTGCCGTATTCCGTCAGCGTAAAGCTCTTATGCGTGCGCTCAATCAGCGGATACCCAAGCTCTTCCTCCAGGCTCTTGATTTGTTTTGTGACATTTGGTTGCGAAGTGTATAGTTCTTCTGCGGTTTTCGTGAAGCTCATCGTCTCGCAGAGTGTTTTAAAGGTTTGTAATTTATCGATATTCATGACATCCCGCCTTTCCACACTAGTATATCATAATTATTCTAATCTGTTATGCAAATGTATAACAAAATGGCATACAAAACGTCAAAAAGTGAATTGGACGGCCCCGGTTATTCTCAGTACACTGTATGTAACGTCAAGGACGAAAAATAAAAAACGAAAGGTGATTATTATCATGAGTAAAGATAAAAACAAAAAATCCGCTCTGTGGGGCATTCTTCTCGCATTAGCAGCATTCCTCATTATCGTATTTATGCCGCCAATGGAAGGACTCTCTGTTGCAGCACAACGTAGTTTGGCTATCTTTGTATCAGCACTTATTTTATGGATTGCAAAACCAATTCCAATTTATCAAACATCCATTATAGCCGTATTACTACTTCCATTAATTGGAGTCGTTGAAAAACAAAAAGAAGCATTTGGAACGTTAGGTTACGACATCATCTGGTTAATGGTAGCCGCATTCGTATTAACATCAGCCATCAGCGAAACAAACCTCGGGAAACGTATCGCGCTCTCAATGGTCGTAAAATTCGGACGTACGAAGGTACAGACACTAGCCGTATTACTAGCAGTAAACTTCATTCTAGCGTTCTTCGTACCATCTACAACAGCTCGTGCTTCATTAATCTTGCCAATCTCAATCGTATTATTACAAATTTACAATGAGCTTCCAGGAGAATCGAACTTCGGGAAATTAATGATGTTACAAAACGTTCAAAACAACGCGTTCGCAACATCAATGGTAATGACAGCTACTTCAGCACAAGTTATCGCAATTGGTTTCATTAACAAACAAACTGGTTCAAGCCTTGGCTACATGGACTGGTTAATGGTATCTATGCCACAAGCAATTTTGACTGCCGTAATCATCTTCTTTATCGGTGTGAAATTATACAAAGTTGGTAAAGAAGCCGGCGAAGAAGCAATGGCAAACGTAAAAGAAACGTTGAAGAAACAATTAGCAGACCTTGGACCAACATCCCCTGAAGAAAAACGTGTAGGAATCATCTTCCTGATCACTTTAATCTTATGGGCAACTGGAGACATCCAAAAGAAATATTTAGGATTCTCAATCTCAACAGAACAAACAGCGGTATTAAGTATGTTACTCTGCTTACTACCAGGTATCGGTGTATTAACTTGGAAACAAGCGAAAATCAAATGGGACTTAATGATCTTCTCTGCAGGGGCATATGCGGTTGGTAACGCATTTGACAACACAGGGGGAGCTGAGTGGATGATTACAAACTTAGTAAATGCCATCGGTTTAGATAAATTAAATCACGCGGCAGTTGCAGTCATCTTAATCTTCATTACGGTATTCTCACACTTAATCTTCACAAGTAAGACAGTCCGTACAACAATCTTAATTCCTGCGATTATTTCAATCGCAACAACAGTCGGCATGAACCCAGTGTCACTTGCATTAACATGTTCACTAGGTATCGCGACAACCATCACTTTACCACCACACTCTAAAGTAAACACATTGTACTTCGGTACTGGTTATTTCAGCGTGTTAGACGAAGTGAAATTCGGATTACTTGCCTGCTTAGTACACTCCATCATCCTATCAGGAATGTACTTCGCTTGGATTCAATTCATCTACTAATCGGGAGGGAATAGTATGAAAAAGAAAATCATCGTAGCGATTGCGGACGGTGTGGGAGATCGTCCAAACGTCGAGCTTGGCGGTTTAACTCCGTTGCAATACGCGAAAACACCTCACCTTGATCAACTCGCTAAAGAAGGTATGACAGGGATTATGGACCTGATCTCGCCAGGGATTACGGTTGGTACCGACATGGGACATTTAATCTTATTCGGAAATCCTTCTGTCAACTACCCAGGACGCGGACCGATGGAAGCAGCAGGGGTTGGCATGGACTTACACCCCGGAGACGTTGCCTTCAGATGTAACTTCGCGACACGTGGCGACAATAATATCGTTATCGACCGTCGTGCAGGCCGTATTCGTGAACGGACGAATGAATTGGCAGAAATCATCAATGGCCTACAAATCGAAGATGTAACGTTCTTATTCAAAGAAGCAACAGAACATAGAGCCGTACTCGTGATGCGCGGAGAGGGTCTCAGTGCCAAAGTCACAGATACAGATCCAAAGGCGCCAAACGATGGGCATCCATTTAAACAAGCATTGCCAAAAGACGACAGTCCAGAAGCTGCCAAAACGGCGCGCATCTTGAATGAGTTTCTTGAAGTGATTTACCCACTGATGGACCAACACGATGTCAACGTGGAACGCCGCGCCAACGAACAATTACCAGCGAACTTCGTGATTACACGTGGGGCTGGACAATTCTCTGTCATCGACCGCCTTGGCGAACAATTCGGCTATAAGGCTGCAGTCGTGGCAGGGGAAGATACCGTTCTTGGTGTTGGACGCTTATCTGGATACGACGTGTATAAGGAAGATTCGTTCACAGGAAATATGGATACAAATGTGAAACGTAAAGCCGAAAAAGCACTTGAAATGATTCAAGACCACGATTTAGTCTACGTTCACTTGAAAGTGACAGACGTGAAAGGACATGACAACAAACCATTCGAGAAAGCCCAAGGAATTGAGCTCTTCGATGAAATGGTTGGTATCTTAATGGAAAACAGACCTAAAAACACCATCATTGCGCTTTGTGCAGACCACTCAACGCCTTGCGAAAAAGGTGAGCATAGTGGCGAACCTGTGCCAATCGTCATCTCAGGACCTGGCATCCGCCGTGATAAAGTCGAACACTACGACGAAATCTCATGTGCCGAAGGAGCCATCAACCGCATCAAAGGCCGCGAATTCGTCTGGACGCTACTCGACTACCTAGAAGTCGTGCCGAAACAGGGGAACTAGAAACAATAGAATAAACTTAAAAAACCGGGGTATGTGCCTCGGTTTTTTGTTGCTAAAAAGGCCGATTTTCTGAAGGAAATATGCCAAAAGTCGAATAATTAGACTAAAAATTAAAAATAAGTTTTCTATAAAAATCGGGAATAATTCCTACGGATGATCTTTTGGAATATAAAAATTGAACATTACTATATAAAAGATGATGTATCAAAAAAGTAGTGTTAAGAGAGGTGTTTTAAACGGAGATAGAGTGAAATAATCAGTCTTACATAATTTTACTGAAATAAGTAACTATAACTAGAATGAAAACTCATATTTTGAAACTAATTTTATATATTTTTGAGAAGCTATATTTATTATTTGAATAGCGTTTTATAAGAGAAAAAAAGTGCCACAAAAAAGGAAAATGTAACATATATGCTA
>JUUF01000421.1 GCA_001058355.1 Carnobacterium maltaromaticum | reverse complement strand
CGCATCCATGTTAACTCTGCACCTTCTGTAAGAACCACTTCTGGTCCCCAGAATTTCGCCAATGTTTCTTTGAATAAATGATTCAATGTATCCGCGTCTAAGCTCTTACCTGCGTCTACTAAGCGGTATACTTCGCGTTGGAAGTACGCTTCTAATAAGTGAGTCACAAAGTTATGGTAGTAAGTTTTAGCGACCATTTGAGATGAAATCCAACGCTTCATACGTAAATCATCTCCTGCTTTGTTCTTCAAGTAGAACTCAACCAATAATTCGTTTGTAGTTGATGGAGCTTCCACAAAGTACATACTTGGACGACCATCTAGAATATTTTGGTGTTTATACGCTAATTGGAAGTGACCTGCGTGTCCTAATTCATGCGCGAGCGTCATGCAGTCATTCATATCTTCTGTAAAGAACATTAAGATAAATGAGTTTGCTCCATAAGGTGATGAACAGAACGCACCTGTACGTTTGCCGATTGTCTCAGCGTAGTCGATCCAACGGTTGTCGAAGGCTTCCTTCATAATCTTGAGATAATCTTCTCCTAAAGGTTCTAATCCTTCTAAGATGTATTGTTTTGCTTCGTCATACGTTACTTTGGCAGCGTATGTTGGGTCTACTTCAAGTTTCAAGTCTTCATAGCGCACTTCATCTAATTGATAAATTTCTTTGATGAGACGTGCGAATTTACGCATATGTGGCGCTAATTCTTCCATGATGACATCGATTTGACGGTCGTATAGTTCACGAGAAACTTTTTGACGGTCTAATAAGTAGTCAAACACTGAATCAAATCCACGCAATGTTGCCATTGTTTTTTCTTTTTGAATTTGTGTGTTATACGCTGAAGCTGTGCTGTGTTGGTATTTGCGTAATGTGTCGCTAAATACTTTGAACGCTTCACGACGGATCGCTGTATTTGGTTCTGATTGCATACGGCCTTCGAAGCTGTTGTATGTCATCGGAATCACTTGTCCGTCTGCTTCTACGTCTGGGAAATGAATATCTTTGAATTTAATATCGTTGTAGGCTTGGTAACCTGCATCTAATGTATTTCCAATAGCAGCTAAAGTTGCTTCCACGTCTTTTGATAATAAATGTTTTTTATCTTCTAGGAGACGTTCGATATATAAAGCATCTTCTTTATTCGCGCGTGCTTCTTCTAATACCGCATCATCCAATTGGCTTAATTCAGATTCAAAGAAACTTAATTTTGCATCTAATCCAGCTAACACTGTACGTGTTTGTGCTGAACGTGTTTGTGCTTCTTTATCTCTTGTATTCGCGCTCACTGCAAGGTTGCAGTACGCAGAAATTTTACCGCGTTGTTCTAATAAGTCACGGTAAGTTGCTAAACCAGCATTCACTTGGTGTGCTGTTGTAATGTTTCCTTCGTATTCCTTTTGGAAAGCATCTACTTTTCCTTTAAGATCTTCTAACGCTTCGTTAAAAGCTTCTTCTGTTTCAAACAAATGAGTTAAGTCCCATGTTTGATTTACATCTACTTGACTTCTTTCAATCATATTCTCACTCCACTTTCTAAAGTCGTACTCCCATTGTACCACAGTTTTCATCTAATTTTCAGAAAACTTTAATTTAAATCAAAAAAAGTGTTACAGCCCTTCGACTGTAACACTCATTCATGTCTATTATTGTAACGCTCCGATTGCACGAGCGATTTCTTCATTAGAACTTCCTGGTTTAATTTCGAAAGTACCAGTCCAGATCTTATCAGCAATGTTATTTGTTGTTAAGTAATCTATGAACTCTTTAGCACTCTTAACTAAGCCTGCTTTTTCTAATTTGTCGGCAACATCGTTTGATGATTCGCCTTCTTCAACTGTAATAGATACAGGTTTTGAAGATTGTGTAGTTGCTGCTTCAGTTGTTGAAGCTTGTGAAGTAGCTTTAGCACTTGATGTAGACGCTTGGCTACCAGATTCTTTTTCAGCTATTAAAGACTCGTAAGCTGCTTTATAGCTTGCTTCATTTGCTCCTTCAGAAACGATTGGCAAATTCACTGCATCCAATTGGCTCTTTAATGATTGTGGTACGAAAGGCCAAATCACAGTAACCAATGCTAAAATTAACGCTGCTAATAAGAAGCCCATTCCTAAAGAACGAAATTTCGTTTTACTCATGTTCTTCCTCCTTAATTTGCATCTGCTTCAAAATAGTTATCGATTACCAATTGTACTGTTGAAACAGGTACGTTTAATTGTTCAGAAATTGATTCTACTGAATTACCGTGGCTGAATAATGTAATGATTTGTTGTTTTGTTACATTGTGTAAGCGACCAGATTCTTCTGCAGTTGCTTCTTCCACTGCTTCTGTTTGTTCAGCTACTGGTTCTGGTTTTTCAGCTACACGAACTTCAGCTGCTTTTGCAGCGCGAACTTCTTCGTAAGTTGGTTCAACTGATGGTCCTTTGTAAACAGTTGTGCCTTCTAATTCTTGAATTTTTTTCTTTAATGAATATACTTCACGGTTTAATTCTAATAAACCATCTGCTAATTCATCGATTTCTTCTTCATTTTGGTTATCCTTTAAGAATAGTGAAATGAATAAGAAAAATACTGCTAATGCTAATAACGCGAGAACTACGACCCATACGTGCATTTTTTCACCTCATTAAAATAATATTTTTTTCCTTTCATCCTATTTTAAATAATGTTAGCCAAAATATCAAGGTTCACGGCGAAGTTTATCATTTTGTTAACGAATTGAAACATTACAGACACTAGCTAAAAATAAAAAAATCTTTACCCTCCAGTCCTTATTCAGGAATAAAAGGTAAAGATTTCTGTCATGGTTAGCCGCGCATTTCTTCCTTCACACGTTTTTCTTTTTGGCTTAAAACGAGTAAGTTTTCGCGGAGTTCTTGTTCCATTTGCGTCAATTCGTATTCGGCTTTTCTACGTTTTTGACGGCCTTCTTGTTGGATTAGAATCGTTTCTTCTAATGTTTCAATCAAGTCTTGTTGTGTCTTTTGAAGGGTTTCTAAATCGATAATACCACGTTCGTTTTCACGAGCTGTTTCAATCGTAGAAATCTTCAACATTTCAGAGTTCTTTTGAATCAATTGGTTCGTCGTTTCAGACACTTGACGTTGCGCTGTGACTGCATCCTTTTGACGAAGCAATGTCATCGCAATGGCAATTTGATTCTTCCATAAAGGAATCGTCGTCGTAATTGAAGACTGAATTTTTTCTGCTAATGTTTGGTTCGTATTTTGAATCAAACGGATTTGTGGCGCTTGTTGAATCGTCATTTGACGCGTTAATTTCAAGTCGTGGTTTCTCTTTTCAAGACGGTCCAGGAATTGATGTAAGTCATTGACGACTTGTACATCCATTTGGTCTCCTGTCTCTTGCGCCTTTTGCATCGCTTCAGGGATGAGTTTTTGTTGCAATTCTTCAATCTTCAATTCCCCAGCAGCGATATAAATACTTAACGCCTCGAAGAATTCCTTATTGCGTTGGTACAGTTGCTCGAGCGACAAGTTGTCGTTTAATAAGCCATTCTTCTCATGGTCTAATCGCACAGCAATCTTATCCACTTGAGAACCGACTTCTTGGTATTTTGATTGCATTTCGTAAATCGACTTCTTCACGCGTCCAAAGATTTTGCGGAAGATGTTCGAATCTTGTGCCACAAGGTCGTTCGGGTCTGTCTCGTTTAGTCGCATCATCAACTCATTGAGCGTATCGCCGATTTCTCCTGTATCTTTATTTTGCACATGAGCCAGCATCGAATGAGAGAATTCACCAAGCTGTTTTTGCGCGCCAGCACCATAACTAATGATGGCCTGCATATTCTTTTCATCGATTTGTTTTGCAAGAGCACGTGCTTGTTCTTGTTGTTTTTCTGGCAAAGTATCCACTAGCGCACGTTTAGCGTCCACTTGTTCTTGTGGGAAATCACTCGCCACATCTTGCAGTGTCGTATTTTTTACCACGTCTTCTCCGAATGGGTTTTGAATCAGTGCATCCACCATTGATTTTTCTTCAGTCATTGTTCTCTACTCCTTTATCGTACGATTTACGTAATCCATCTCTGCTTCTGACTTTTTAATCTTGTCTTCTTGGAAATGTAAGTAATCCTCTTCCAGCGTTGCGCAGACGAGATCGATTTTTTCTCCTAATTCTTG
>JUUF01000420.1 GCA_001058355.1 Carnobacterium maltaromaticum | reverse complement strand
CCCTAAAAATTATAGAACCGTTTTTTGTTGCCTAAATTTCTAAAAAAACATTAAATCTCGAGAAAGTACGGTTCTGAGTATGTTCACGGTGTGAGGAATATGATATACTACGATTCGTAGAAAAAATGAAGGGGAATGGATGATGAAAGATAAGTTTCTAAAATTAGTTCGTAAGTGTGATACATTTTTAGGGTGGACACTCCTCTTTTATATCCTAATTACGAGTATATTGTTATATGTTATTTTTACAGACTTTACAAATGCAACAGAATTTATTTATAACGCATTCTAAAAAAACAACAGTATTGCTAGGAAGGTGTGACTTTCCTAGCTTTTTCAGTTTTTTTACGTTGATTGAAATGACAAAGATTAGTATAATACAGTCATTAAGACTCGAGGTGAAGATATGAAAAGACAAAGAACTTTTCAAATGGTATTAAGTGCGATGTTTATCGCAATGATTATTTTACAAAGTTTTGTTCCATTTTTAGGGAACTTACCGTTAGTGATTTTAGATATTACGATTATTCATATTACGGTTATTGTTGGTGGGATTGTGTTAGGACCACAAGCTGGTTTCTTATTAGGATTTACATGGGGGATGTGTTCGTTCTTCCGCGCCTTTACTTCAGGGAGCCCGATTAGCTTGTTAATTTTTACGAATCCATTGATTTCAGTACTTCCACGTTTAGTGATGGGGGGACTTGTTGCGTTATTTTATCATAAGACAACTAAACTCATTGCGTCCGACCAACTCAGAATGGCAGTGTCTGGTTTCCTTGGAAGTATTATGAATACGGTATTCGTATTAAGTTCCATTTATTTACTGATGGGAAATCAATATGCAGAATTAACAGGGAAAACTGTTGCGGAATTGCCGCTCTTCTTAATGGGCGTTGTTATGACAAACGGTATTGCGGAAGCATTGGCTGCAACTGTAATGACACCAATTATAGCTTCAATTTTAGTTAAGATTTCTAAGAAAAGAGGATAGTGTATGTGGGAAGGTAAAAACGTAACGGTCTTTGTTACAGGTGGAATCGCCGCGTTTAAAGCAGCTACACTTGTTCGCTTGTTTGTAAAAGCAGGGGCAAATGTGGAAGTCGCGATGACAAAGAGTGCGTGTGAATTCGTTACACCACTAACGTTTCAAGTGTTAACGAAAAATAAAGTGCAGACCGATACGTTTGACGAATACGAAGCAGATTGCGTTCAACATATTCATTTAGCCGATAAAACCGATGTGGCAGTTGTCGTTCCAGCAACAGCTAATACGATTGCGAAATTGGCCAATGGAATCGCCGATAACTTTGTAACAAGCACATTATTAGCAATAACGGCTCCGGTTTATGTAGCGCCTGCGATGAATGAGCATATGTGGGAAAATCCTGCAACTGTTCGTAATGTGGCACAGCTTAAAGCAGATGGAAAAGTGATCATTGAACCAGCGACAGGATTTTTAGCTGAAGGATATAACGGAAAAGGACGCCTTCCTGAACCAGAAGAAATCTTCGAACAAGTGACGTTTTTCGAGAGTAGAAGAGAATACAAATCTCCTTTAGAAGGGAAAACGATTTTAATCACTGCTGGTGGAACAAAAGAGCGCATCGATCCAGTTCGTTATATCTCCAATGATTCTTCTGGGAAAATGGGCTACGCACTTGCGAAGGCTGCGTCCATCTTAGGAGCTAAGGTACAATTAGTTTCAACGACAAAACAATTGACAGTCCCATTTGGAGTAGAGGTCACTTATGTAGAGTCAGCGCGTGAGATGGAAGAGGTGGTCACATCTTACTTCCCAACAACGGATGTAGCGGTGATGGTAGCTGCAGTGTCTGACTACTATGTAGCCAATCGATCAGAACAAAAGATTAAAAAGCAACAAAATAAATCAGGGTTGAAACTAGAGTTGGTGGAGAATCCAGATATCTTAAAAGGGCTTGGACATTCTAAAAAAGAAGGACAAGTTGTCATTGGGTTTGCGGCAGAGACTGAAAGAGTATTAGAATATGCTGCAGCAAAATTAGAAAAGAAAAAAGCCGATGCGATTATCGCTAACGATGTTTCAAGTTCGAAGATAGGATTTAATGCGGATAACCATCAAGTTACAATTCTTACTAAAGATGGAAAACAACTCCCGCTTCCAGAGAGTTCGAAAGAAGAGTTGGCGCTTGAAATTTGGCAGTCCTTATTGGACAGTAATATTATTCAATAGTAAATCTTCAAAAAGAGAGATAAACCAATCTGCCAGCAGTGTAGATTGGTTTATTTTATTGCCCTTTCTACCACTAAAATAATTGGATGATTTATATAGAATTTTACCGCAATTTGAAAAAATGTGGTATAATAGGGAAGGTTATCTAGGCATGAAAGGAGATTTTATGAACGAGGATATTTCATTGCCAGAATTTATGAGAAACGAACTCGTAATCAAAACTCAGAAGGAACTTCGACAGCGAAAAGGATATTTAATTTCAAAACGAATTTTTGATATTGTCGTTTCGTTATTACTTCTAGTTCCATTATCAATCGTCTTTTTAATCATTGCGATTGCAATCAAACTAGAAGATGGGGGCCCTGTGTTTTATAGACAGGAGCGCGTGACGACAAATGGACGCAAATTTAAAATATTTAAATTCAGAACGATGGTATTAAATGCGGATAAAGTAGGACCGCTTGTGACACAAGATCACGATCCACGTATTACAAAAGTTGGACGTCGTGTTCGTAATTATCGTCTGGATGAAGTAGCCCAGCTACTCAATGTATTAATTGGAGATATGTCTTTCGTAGGCGCAAGACCAGAAGTACAAAAATATGTAGATGCATATACACCAGAAATGCAAACAACCTTATTACTTCCTGCTGGAGTAACATCGATTGCAGCGATTGAATTTAGACACGAAGCAGAAAAGATTGCAGAGTGGACAAAACAAGGCTTAACAGTGGATGAAGCTTATATCAAACATATTTTGCCAGAAAAAATGCAATACAATATTGATTATTTAAAAAAATGTAGTTTAAAAAATGACATTGCGATCATGGTAAAAACTGTGATTGCAGTCTTAAAATAACTTGGAGGAACCAACATGAAAGTTAGAAATATTCCATTCTCACCACCAGATATTACAGAAAAGGAAATTAACAATGTAGTCGAAGTACTACAATCTGGTTGGATTACAACAGGACCAAAAACAAAAGAATTTGAACGTCAATTAGCAGAATACATGGGCACGGAAAAAGTAGTCTGCTTGAACTCTGCAACTGCTGCGTTAGAGTTAGCATTGCGTGTTTTAGGCGTTGGACCTGGAGACGAAGTTATTGTTCCGGCATACACATATACAGCTTCTTGTAGTGTGATTGAACACGTTGGAGCAACACCAGTTATGGTTGATATCCAAGAAGACCATTTCGAAATGAATTATGATGCGTTAGCCGAAGCCATCACTGAAAAAACAAAAGTGGTTATTCCTGTTGAATTAGCAGGGGTTCCATGTGACTACCGTCGTATTTTCGAAGTAGTGGAATCAAAACGTGGGTTATTCCAACCATCTACAAACTTACAACGTTACTTTAACCGTATTATTGTTGTTTCTGACTGTGCACATGCAATTGGAACAACTCGTGACGGAGTTTCTGTTGCAAAAATCGCAGACTTTGCATCATTCTCATTCCATGCAGTTAAGAATTTAACAACTGCAGAAGGTGGATGTATTACATGGAATCCAGCAAACGAATTGGATTCTGAAGCAATGTATAAAGAGTTCCAAGTGTACTCATTACACGGACAAACAAAAGACGCTTTAGCAAAAATCAAACCGGGTTCTTGGGAATACGATATTGTTATCCCAGGATTCAAATGCAATATGCCAGATATTATGGCTGCAATCGGTTTAGCGCAATTAGAACGTTACCCACAATTATTGGAACGCAGAAAAGAGATCGTACGTCATCTTGATAAAGGATTATCTGCGGATAAACGTATCCAAGTTTTACCTCACGAAGGTAAAGATTATGAATCTTCACGTCACTTATATATCACTCGTGTTCAAGGCGCAAGCTATGATCAACGTGGAGAAATTATTACAAAAATGGCGGAACGTGGCGTTTCATGTAACGTTCACTACAAACCACTTCCATTATTAACGGCTTATCAAAATATGGGATTCCGTATGGAAGATTATCCAAATGCTTACCGCTTCTTTGAAAATGAAGTAACTTTACCATTGCATGGATTACTTAGCGATGAAGATGTGGATTACATTGTTCAAAATTATTTAGAAGTGATTCAAGAAGTACTTGGATAGTCAGGAGAGGATATTTAAATGAATAATCGATTAAAAATTTTATTATTATTCATCGTTGACTCGCTACTTGTTGTTGGATCAGTGTTTTTAGGATTTCGATTAGTAACAGAAGGATTAATTCGTAATATTCACGGATTAACGATTACAGCGATTTTATCGTTAGTAGCCTATTATGTGTTCTCATATTTCTTCAATCTTTATTGGAGAGATTGGGAATACGCTAGTGTGTACGAAGTAATTACTGTCGTAAAATGTGTGTCAGCAACTGTCATCGTTTCAACAATTTCAGGGCTAGCGTTCTTCGATACGAAAATAACATGGCAATTCCTAATTGTCTGCTGGTTATTACTTGTAATTTCGATTGGTGGAGTACGTTTATCAATGCGTGTCTTCCGTGAGTTCTTTGCGGATAGTAGCATTATGGAAAATGCAAAACCAACACTAATTGTTGGTGCGGGAGCGGCTGGAACATTATTAGTTCGTCAAATGTTGATGCATCCAGCAATGCGTATGGATCCAATTGCCTTTGTCGATGATGATCCAGATAAATTACGTAAAGATGTATACGGAGTTCGTATTTTAGGAGCTATCAAGGATATCGAACGCATTGTAGATACGATGGGGATTACTAAAGTCGTTATTGCGATGCCATCACTTCCAATAAAAAAATTAAATGAAGTGTACGATGTCGCTCGTAAGACGGGTGCTGAATGTGTAATCTTACCAAATATTGATGATGTCATGAGTGGTAACTTACACGTACAACAACTACGAAATGTCGAAATTGAAGACTTATTAGGTCGTGATCCAGTTCATTTGGATCAAACGATGATTGAAAAACAACTTCGTGGCAAGAAGATTCTTGTAACGGGTGCAGGTGGTTCAATTGGTTCAGAAATTTGCCGTCAAGTGGCTAAATTTAAACCAAAAGAAATCGTTATTTTAGGGCATGGTGAAAATAGTATTTATCAACTGAATATGGAATTAGTTGGTAAATATTCTCAACACTTCACGATTACACCGGTGATTGCCGATGTGCAAGATCGCAAACGTATTTTCGAAGTGATGGACAAATACAAACCAGATGTGGTTTACCATGCTGCAGCGCATAAACACGTACCATTGATGGAATTAAACCCTCGTGAAGCGGTAAAAAACAATATTCTTGGTACAAGAAATGTTGCTGAAGCAGCAAGCCATGCACGTGTAAAAGCATTCGTAATGGTATCAACTGATAAGGCGGTTAACCCACCAAATATTATGGGTGCTACAAAACGTCTATGTGAGATGATTGTTCAAGACATGGCGACACGTAGCGAGTATACAAAATTCGTTGCGGTTCGTTTTGGGAATGTATTAGGGTCACGTGGCTCAGTCATTCCGCTCTTCAAGAAGCAAATTGCTGAAGGGGGGCCAATTACAGTGACTCACCCGGATATCGTACGTTACTTTATGACGATTCCGGAAGCTGCTCAATTAGTTATTCAAGCTGGAGCACTTGCACGAGGCGGGGAAATCTTCGTACTCGATATGGGACAACCAGTGAAGATTGTGGACTTAGCGAAGAACTTAATTCGTCTTTCAGGATATGATGAAGGCGATATTGAGATTAAATTCACAGGGTTACGCCCTGGAGAAAAGATGTATGAGGAGTTACTGAACGAAGGAGAAGTAAATCCAAAACAAGTCTTTCCTAAGATTCATATTGGAATTGCGGACAATTCTAAGATTAACCGCGTGTATAATTTCATTGAAAACTTCGAGAGCTATACAGATCAACAATTACATGATGAATTGATTGATATTGCGAATAAAAAGAAATAGATTAATGGGTCGATGATTTCATCGGCCTTTTTTGATGATATTTCTGTTTTTATAAAAAGAACTATTTTATAATGAATTGAGAATAAAAAATAGGAGATTATTTATGAAAGTTAGTATTATAATTACCGCAAGAAATGAAGAAAAATACTTACCAATGCTATTTGAAGATATTCTAAACCAAACATTCCCACTTCAAAATATTGAAGTGGTGTTGATGGATTCAAACTCAACAGATAACACTAGGTTAGTGATGGAAGAATTTAAAAAAAATAACGAAAACTTGAGTGTTCAAATCGTTACAAACGAGCGCCAAATCCAGGCTGCAGGATTTAACGAAGGGGTTAAACATGCAACTGGGGATGTTGTTTTAAAAATCGATGCCCATTCTCGAATTCCAGCAGACTTTGTTCAAAAAAATGTAGATGAAATCTTAGCGGGGGCTTATGTTTGTGGAGGCAATAGACCGACTGTTGTGGACTCAGCTGATGATTTTCCAAAGACTCTACATATCGTAGAAGAGTCAGCTCTTGGAAGCAGTATTGCGAATTATAGGAAATCAGATGTGAAAAGAAAAGTGAACTCTATTTTCCATGGGATGTATCGAAAAGAAGTTTTTGACAAAGTAGGACTAGCTGATGAAAGATTGTTGCGTACTGAGGATAACGAGTTTCATTACAGAGTGCGCAAAGCGGGATATGATATTATTTTTAATCCTG
>JUUF01000419.1 GCA_001058355.1 Carnobacterium maltaromaticum | reverse complement strand
AGCCCTGTACAGGGCTCCGGCCTTTTCTTTTTATTTAGCAACTGCCTTCTTGTAGTACATCTCTAACCCAAGCGCTGCGACTAGTAGCACCGCACCTACTGGTAAGTAGAGGGTTGGGTAGACGGAGCTGGTTCCGTAGATGTCGAAGACTCCTTTGAGGAAGCTGCCGAAGATGAAGGTGAGGACACCCATCATGTAGGCTGCTTGTGCGTCTTCTGACTCCAGGAAGGTTTTCCCGGTCATTTTTGCGATGAGATTTGGTACCACTCCAAGCACGAGTGGTATCATAAAGAGCAAGTACATGAATGGGGAGTAGACTTGGTGGCTGAAGAATTCATACACCGTTCCGACGACGAGTGTCACCACCGTTGCGATTGTGTAGAATGTCAGTCCTGTTTTCTTTTTATAAGTAGACAATATCACTCACCTCTCTTTCTTCGATATTTCGACCATTTGTTGTCGGTTTGTTAATGATTTGTCCGTTAAAGTACATCGATGATGATCCGCCACCGTCTAAGTTATAGGCGGTAGTGACGTTTAATTCTTTCATAAATTCAGCTAATTGTTTCAACGATAATCCTTGGCTTTCGATGGTTCGTCCGTCTGACACCACGAATACATAAGTGCTGTCGTCGACGATTCCGATAGCTGTACGCGGGTTGCTCGCCATGGCTTTCCCAACCTCGTCTGAACTGTCTACGGCCACTTGTCCATTTTCAATCAACGCTGGACCAAATGACAAGACTTGCATCGCACCGTTATCCACTAACTGTTGGGCTGTGATGTCGCCTTCTTTGATGATGCCGAAGCTTCCGTCTTTGTAGATGACTAAATCCTCTTGGCTAGCATTCTGACTTTCACTTCGTAAGAGTTGTCCGTTCCGAACGACGTATCCAGCATCTCTAGCACCATAGTAGTCACCGTTAATCGCAAGGACCGCGTTCACGCTTTTAGCGGTTGTCGAAGTCTTCGCGACTACGTTTCTGCCGTAGGTTTCATTGGCCAAGGCGGTCTTAATCGAGGCGTTCCCTTTAATTTTCACCGTTGCGACGTGGATTTGCGTGTTATTTCGCTCGTACGTGTCAATCGTGATGGATTTCGTATCGTCCTCGTAGGCAGTCGCCGTGCTCATGGTTGGTGTTGTAGAAGTGCCAGTGCTACTAGAGCTACTTGAGTTTCCTGACGTTCCCGTGCCGCTTGCGCTCGTTCCTGTGGCCGTGTTCGTTGCCGCCGCCGTTTCGTTACTGAACTTTGCGAGGCTCTTTGAGATGAAGAGCGTATCGGCCACGACCATCCCGGAAGCCCCGATGAGGACTGCCGTATAAGCGGTCGTTAAGATTGTTCTGAGTGATTTTCCTTTTTTGTTATTTGACATAATGCACACCTTTCTCTTGTCCAAAAATGACTTTCTTCTGTACAAACCAGTTAAAGAAGAACATCCCGATTTCGGTGATGATTTTACCAACGAGTGGTCCGATGCCGAAACCGTAGCTGAGTCCCATTAAAATCAATGTGTTCAGCGTTAATGAGAAGCTGGCGAGTAAAATATAGCCGCCGAGTTCTTTTAGAAACGGTTTGTCGCTGGCAAAGACGAACTTCTTATTCACGAAGAAGTTGAATCCTGCGCTAATCACCCTTGCGACCACGTTAGCGGTCACGAGTGGTACGCCGATAAAAATCTGGAAGGCGTAAAGGGTGTAGTCTAGAAAAAAAGAGAGAATTGATGAGAGAGCGAATTGGAAAATCTCTTTGTAGATTCTGAATGAATCGCGAAGAGGATTAAAGTGTGAGCCCTCATTTTTGTTCTCGTAAATCGTTTGAATTTCTAGTTCGCAGAATGGGCGTTTTTCTTTTGCCCAAACCATCAACACGGTCATTTCGTATTCGAAACGTGATCCTGAAATCTCCAGCATTTTTTCTAAATGGGTGCTTGAGAATCCACGAAGGCCGGTTTGGGTATCACTAATTTTCGTGCCACTTGTGAGTTCGAAAATTTTCAAGGTGATTTTATTTCCGACACGGCTTCGAAGTGGGACGTGGGTTCCGTCGAAGTTTCGAACGCCGAGTACGAGGCTGTCTTTCTCAAGAGATGCCCTGGTGGCGATACGCACGATGTCTTCTGGACTATGTTGCCCGTCTGAGTCTGCCGTGACGATGGCTACTTCCTCATTTGCGTATGTTTCTTTAATGTATCGATAAGCTGTTTTTAGGCCTTCACCTTTTCCCTTATTTTCAGGATGCGTTAAAACGGTCGCTCCTGTTAATTGGTTGAAGATAGGAAGATATTTCTCCCCGCTGCCGTCATCGACTACGACTACTTCTAAGTCTTTGGCGATTAGTTGTTTTGTTAAAGTGATTAATTTTTCCTCTGGTTCATATGCTGGAATAATGACGATTGTTTTCATGTTTGTCACCGCTCGCCTGGTTGGGGGAGCTTCTCCTTTCCGTTTGGATAACTATAATTTGCACCATGAACCTAAAACGTACTTAAAAGAGGTGGAAAAAAATAAAAAAGCTCGGTAAGATAGTAAAGAAGAAATAAAAAATGGTAAAAATGTATCGATAGAAAAAATGAAAAAGGAGGAATGAAGATGGCAACAATAGAAAGTGGAGCGAGATTTGGGATTCCGCTGGTATTCCTAGTGAGTTATGTGTTTATTGCGACATGTGTGCTTGTCATTTTTATTCGCCGATGGACAGCCGCAAAACAAAGCGGAGGTCCGTTCATGGCAGCTTTTCATATCGCAGATGGAACATTTTACATTCATGTGGCGTTCTGTTTCAAAAAGCGTCGTATTCCTCTATCATCTATTCGCCGGATTTCGTTTGATTTCATGCGCGGTCGAAAAGGTGGAGGTGCTCGTTATTTCGTCATCATTGAACAAAAGGATGGAACCACGACCATGTTCTTCATGGGAAAGAGCAAAACCAATGATGCGCTGCTAGAGCAATTGCCTCAAGCTGTGAAGCGGTATCCGATTAAGATTCAGAAGAATTAAAATAGAATGAAGAAGAATGTTGATGATCAGCATTCTTTTTTGTTTTCGAAAATACGGATACTAATAGTATTTCTGAAAGCGCTTGACATTTAATCGTTTGAGCGGTAAGATGTAGTCGTCATAAAATGACACCGGTGTCAAAAAGTAAATATCTATTAGGTCATAAAATATGGAGGTCATTATGAAACGTTTAGACGGCAAAAAAGTATTTGGTATTCGTAAGTTAAAAGTTGGAGTTTGCTCTATTTTGTTAGCGGTTTCTTTTATAGGCGCGCAAAATGTTTTAGCAGAGGAAGTGGCTACTTCTACTCAGCCAACTACAGAAGAAAACAAACTAGTAACAACGGAGACATCTCCTGAAAAAGTTCAAGAGGGTGAGAAAGAGGCAAAAGAAACTCCTGCACAAAAGGACAGCCAATTAGAAACTACGGTAGAAAATGCAACTCCAAAAGAAAATGTAGAAACTCCTAAGAAAGCTGATGCTGGTGAAAAAGTAGAAGAAGTAAATAAAGATGCAAATAACGAAAAGTTAAATGTACCAACTAACGCTCTTCGTTCTGTATCGGAAAGAAGTGCGAATGGGGCAGAAGCTGCTCAACCTACAACTGATACTTTAAATGTTAAAGATTTCGGTGCAGTTGGGGATGGAGTTACGGATGATCACGAAGCTATGCAAGCAGCTATCGATGCAGCTTCTCAAGGACTCGGTGGAGGAAAATTATATTTCCCTGAAGGAAAGTATCTTGTAAAGAAAATGGTCCAATTAAAGAGCAATATCGATATTCGCTTGCATGATGATGCAACGATTGTTAACGGAATTAACTTTCAAGGACGTCCTTCAATCGTATTTATGACGGGTCCTTTCATTAATGGAGGGGATAAGATTTTCTGGGAGCCAACAGAAAATATTAGTTTTACGGGTGGTACGATTGATATGAATGGTGCTTTGAATGAAGAAGGCACTAAACCAAAGAATTTACCGTTTATTAATTCTTCTGGTGGTTTTGCGATTGGGAATAGCTCAAATGTCACTATCCGCAATGTAACGTTTAGGGATAGTTATCAAGGGCATGCCATTCAAATTGCAGGGTCTAAAAATGTGTTAGTTGACCAATCCCGTTTCTTAGGTCAAGCATTACCTAAAACAATTAAAGATAATGCGATGATTACAAAAGAGTCGATTCAAATCGAACCGATGACAAGAAAAGGATTCCCTTACGCGTTAAATGAAACAGGTGTGAAATCAGAAAATGTAACGATTCAGAATTCATACTTTGGAAAGAGTGATAAGTCTGGTGAGTTGGTAACCGCAATTGGTACTCATTATCAAGCTATTACTACTGAAAATCCTTCGAATATTAAAATTTTGAACAATCATTTTGATAACTTAGTTTATTCAGGCATTCGATTTACTGGATTCACAGATATTGTGATTAAAGATAATGTATTTGATAAAAAGACAAAAGAAGAAAGTGTTCGATACAGAGAAGATGGTGGAGCGCTTGTAAATGCCTTTAGTTACAAAAATACAGAAGATGTTCTGGACTTAAATAAGAAAGTAGTAATTACAAATAATCGATTCAATATTAAAGACCCTAAAACACAAGCAATCCGAGTAGCCAGAGATAGCGAAGAGTATTTAGGAACAGTAAAAGATATTGAAGTAACAAACAATATCATTAATAATCAAGCTCAAAATTCTGAAGTTCCTTCAATTGAACTTCTCCGCATTAGCGATGGATTAACTGTTTCAGGCAACGTTATTAACGGTGGAAAAGATGGGATTGTCATCAATAACTCTACAGGCAGCATTACAGCAATCGATAATTCTTTCTCAAACCTAACAGGGAATTCCATTTCATTGCTAAATTCTGGCGATAACGGAAATATTTCCGTCGTAGCTTTAGGTCTTGGACATGCTGATATTCATACAGAAAATGGAAACTATCATGTGATTGCAAGAAATAAAAATGGGTATTACTATCTTGCAACTTACTCCGATGATCAATTGGCTAATTTAATTGACAAAATTGGAGAGGTGTTCGTTCCAATCGCCCAGGGTGAACGTTTTGAAAGATATCTACAGTTCGAGTTCCATAAGGTTTCTGAAGATGACAAGAAATCCGACACTCCAGCAAAAGAAGCACTTGTTCAAGCTGAAGCAAACAGAAATCAAAAAGAATTACCACAAACAGGAACGAATAGCTACTTAGGTGCTATTGCTTCCCTTGTTGGATCAGGAGTATTTTTTGGAGTTGGAGGAGTGAAGAAACGTCATGAAAATTAAAAGCATTTGTTCTATACAAGGTACAGCGGTTGAAAACGAAGATGCACTTGGTAGTTTTGGAAATTTCTTTTGGGTGATTGATGGAGCCACGGATTTATATCATGCGAAAAAATCGATTGGTTACTCAGTTTCTGAAGTAACGCATTTATTGTCTAAGGTGATTGTAAAACATTGCTCAGAATCAAAAACGTTAAAAGAAATTTTTTCTGAAAGTATTAAGGAAGTCCATTCAATTATAGGGTTAGATGATTCTAACCATGAAGAATATTGTAAACTGCCGACGTTTGCCTTTGTTTTTGCAAAATTAACAAAAACAAAACTGGAATACATGCTTCTTGGGGATTGTGTCATACTCGTGAATGACCAAGAGGTAACCGACCATCGTGTGGACCGTTTGTTTGATTTAGGAAAAAACGAAATCGCACATTCGAGTAAGGAAGGCCCCGAAAGAAAAGTAATCTTACAAAAAATTAGAGAACTGGCCAATACGTCAAATGGATATTGGATTGGCTCGCTAGATGAATCTTGTGTGGAACATGCTATTTATGGGAGTACAGAAGTGACTAGTCCTCAAATTGTATTAATGAGTGATGGTTTTTATGAGTTTTATTCTCAACATCCAGAGAATAAGTTGGATGATTTAATTGTAATGAGAAAACAATCACAGGAAGTTGATCCTATTTATGGAAAGAAAGATGATGCAAGTATACTAATCGTCGATCTTTTGACGGATTGAAGCACTCTATAAAAATAATAGGATGACTAGTAGATTAAAAGGAGAAAATGATGCAAACAGTAATCGATAATTTTGTTGAACAAGTAATTCAATCTGAGGTGTATAAACCTATGGATTACTCATATGTAAAGAATAGAGTACTTGCTCTAGTCGGAGAGGAAGGAGCTAATACACCTACAAGTGAAACGGATATAAAAAAAATAAAAGATATGCTCGTTGAATTGGCTGAAACAAATGGGAAAGTAGGCTCCTTGGCAGAAGAAAAAGACTGTTTAGGTGCAGAGTTAATGAACTTTATTACTCCAATCCCAAGTGCTGTTAATGAAAAATTCTGGAGTACTTATCAAGAGTCTCCTGAAAAAGCCGTGAATGATTTTTATCAACTAAGTAAAGATAACGACTATATTAAATTATCAGCAATTGCTAAAAATATTGCGTTCCGTTCAGAAACAAAATATGGGTCTCTAGAGATTACAATTAACCTCTCTAAACCAGAAAAAGACCCTAAAGCAATTGCCGCTGAAAAATTAATAAAAGCTTCAAATTATCCAAAATGTCTTTTATGTATGGAAAATGAAGGGTATCAAGGAAGAGTAAACTATCCAGCTCGTGCGAATCATAGAATTATCCGAATGAAACTTGGAGATGAAGAATGGGGATTACAATATTCACCATATTCATATTTTAATGAGCATGCCATTTTTCTAAATACAAAGCATATTCCAATGGCGATTACGCCTAAAACATTTGAACAGCTATTAGAAATTGTAGATATTATTCCGGGTTATTTTGTCGGATCAAACGCAGACCTCCCTATTGCAGGTGGTTCTATTTTAAGTCACAACCATTATCAAGGTGGAAAATACGTTTTCCCAATGGAAGTAGCAGAATGCGAAACAAACTTCGTATTTTCAGGATTCGAAGATATTCAGGCTGGTATTGTGAAATGGCCAATGTCTGTTCTTCGATTACGTGGTACAAATAAACAAAGAATAGTGGAATTAGCTTCGAAGATTTTAAAATCATGGCAAGGATATACCGATTTAGAAGCAGATATTATTGCTGCAACTGGAGAAGTCCCACACCATACAATCACTCCGATTGCTCGTGTAGTGGACGGCCAATTTGAAATGGATCTTGTTTTGAGAGATAACCACACATCAGAGTTACATCCAGATGGCGTATATCATCCTCATAAAGATGTTCAGCATATTAAAAAGGAAAATATCGGGTTAATTGAAGTGATGGGACTTGCTATTTTACCACCTCGTTTGAAAACAGAGTTAGAGGAAGTTGAGAAATATCTTTTAGGCAAAGATAACGCAATTGCAGATTATCATTTAGAATGGGCAGACCAATTAAAAGAAAAATACCCTAACGTTAAAGAAGAAGAGATTAATAGCGTAGTTCAACACGAAGTAGGGCAAGTGTTTGCAAGAGTTCTCGAAGATGCTGGCGTTTATAAGAATACTCCGTTTGGACATGAAGCATTTATGAGATTTGTTAAGTCGGTTGGAATTAATTAGGAGGAAACCCAAATGGCAATATTGGTGACAGGCGGAGCTGGTTATATTGGTAGCCATACCGTAGTAGAATTATTAAATTTAGGGAAGGAAGTCGTAATTGTCGATAACCTTTCGAACTCTAGCATCTTGGTGTTAGATCGGATTGAAGCAATTACAGGGAAACGTCCTGCGTTTTACGAATTAGATGTTTGTGATAAACAAGGATTGAGAAAAGTTTTTGAACAAGAATCTATTGAGGCTGCAATTCATTTTGCAGGATACAAAGCTGTCGGCGAATCCGTGCAAAAGCCTGTGATGTACTACGAAAATAATATTATGAGCACATTAGCTCTTGTTGAAGTGATGTCAGAGTTTAAAGTTAAGAAAATTGTATTTTCATCGAGTGCGACTGTATACGGCATTCACAATCAATCACCCCTCATTGAGACAATGCCGACAAGTGCAACAAATCCTTATGGGTACACCAAAGTGATGCTTGAACAAATTTTAAAAGATGTTCATGTAGCAGATTCAGAGTGGAGTATTGCATTGCTTCGTTATTTCAATCCAATTGGGGCTCACGAGTCTGGGTTGATTGGTGAAAACCCTTCAGGAATTCCGAACAACTTGATGCCTTTTATTGCACAAGTTGCGGTAGGTAAGCGACCAGTGCTAAGTGTTTTTGGAGACGATTATGATACGGTAGATGGTACTGGCGTTCGAGATTATATCCATGTAGTGGATTTAGCGATTGGCCACATAAAAGCGTTAGAAAAAGTATCTGAAAAAACAGATGTTTATATTTATAACCTTGGTTCAGGAGAAGGCACTAGTGTATTACAACTTGTAAATACATTTGAAAGAGTTAATAGGGTTCCAATTCCTTATAAAATTGTTCCAAGACGATCAGGAGATGTTGCGACTTGTTATGCAAATGCAGACAAAGCTTATAAGGAATTAAATTGGAAGACAACGAAATCAGTTGAAGACATGTGTAGAGATACATGGAATTGGCAATCGAAAAATCCAAACGGATATCAATAGTATAATTCTGCTGTGTAATAGTAAAAAAGACAATAAAAACAGGAATAAAAAAAGTTTATGAAAACGGTTGACAAGAAATCGGTTACACACTATAATGAAGTTACCGTTTGACACCGGTGTCAAAAACAAAAGAAGGAAGAATAACATGAAAAA
>JUUF01000418.1 GCA_001058355.1 Carnobacterium maltaromaticum | reverse complement strand
CATAAAAATAAATATCGTTACATAAAATATCATCCGTCATATTCGATTTGTATAAATAATACTTTGATTCATTTTTATCCCAATTTATTTGCCACTCCCCATTGCATTCGTCTCTGAATTCTCTGAATCGTGTCAGTAGGTTTCTACGTTTCACTTCTAATTCGGCTGCTTCTTCGGTTGGGAATGTGTTACCTTGACTAAAATATTTATTATCGGCTTCTATGTTCTCCCAACAATCTCGAAAAACGTCTCCACTCGATTGGAGACAATAATGTCCATCCCCATACTCATACGGGCACTTCATTTCCCATGTATCTTCCTCTTCATCAGGAATTTCAACATCAGGTAATATTTTTGCTAATATGTCTCCGAGTTCAGTAACTACATCTTTGAAATTATTTGCTAATTTTTTTAACTCTTCCATAAGAGCCTCATACTGTGTTTTATCTTTCATATTTATCCTCCTTTAAAACGATATAACTCCAAGCAACTCTAAGATGCATAGAATTAATATCGTGATAGCTATAAGCGACGCAAATATTAATTCTCTAGTTGAATCATCTTTTGTGACCCAGTAACAGATATAATAAAATATTCCAGAAACGATAATACTCGTTAAAATTTTCATTTAATCACCTTCTTATCTATTAATGTAGTAACCAGCAATTGCATCTAATATAAAGCATCCTTCATGTACTTCTTTTTCATTTCTAAACCGCCAAGCGTCCTTGTCTCCTACATAAGTAAATTTAAGGTATTTTCCATATTCAATACCGTATTCCCTTATACCGTAGAAAATATATTTTCTTTCATCTTTAAGTAATACAGTTAGTGTCATTTAATATCCCCTTCTTCAATCAACCATTTCAGGATTTTTCTTTACAGCTTCATTTAAGTTAATGGCATCTTCCACCGCCTTCAACGATGTTTCAAATCCAAGTAAGAAAGAAAATCGTTCATTGTAACTCATTTCTTCTAACTGTCCATAGTTGATATCTTCTTGGAATTGTTTCAACGCTCTGTC
>JUUF01000417.1 GCA_001058355.1 Carnobacterium maltaromaticum | reverse complement strand
ATCTCAAATACTGCTCCATCTGTGCTGAAGACTTTTCCTCTTTTCGTTATGCCCACTGTTCAAACGACACTCGCTCAAAGTTTCACTTTATAATCATTCCAGTTAATGATAAAATGGAAGTAACAACTTTTAGGAGGTAACTCTATGTTAGGTAAGTCAAAGAAGATGCTTTTCGGATTCTTGGCATGCGCTACTCTACTCTTCATTGCAGGTTGCCAGAACCAACCGTCAGAGTCTAAAGCACAAAATACACCCCAACAGGAATCATGGGAATGGACTGAGCAACCTTTAACGATTCAGAAGATTCTCTTGGCAATGAATTTAAATACACTTGTTTCCGCATATGCGGTAGAAGACTTCAATGACGTAAAAATGACGCTCGATATTCATGAAAATACGGTCGAATTGAATTATCATCTTAGTGTCAAAAAAATTTATGAAGATCAATACAAGGGCCTTAAACTGAACTCTCCTGATATGAATACCTATGTGAAAAATAATTTTGAGGGGTTTAAAGAAGCTGTAAAAAAATATCAGCACGCAAAGGTGACAACCGACGATGCAAACTTGTCCTATGACTACTCTTTAACAGGTGAAATCGACAAGGAAAAACATACAATTACTTTCCCTGAAACACCGACTTTCTTAAAGGCACTTGTCATGGGAATTGGCATTGACCCATTGAAACCTATTACTTATAACTACACAGTGGACGGCAATCAAATGACGCTCTTTATTGAAGGAGATATTCAAGAAGGCTATCCACGAGAAATGCGTATTCGTTTCAATCGATTAGGCGGACAATAAGAAAGGAGTGGCAAACATGAAAAAATTTACTTTATGGATGGTTTCCCTCTTCTCTCTAGTGTTCATTGCAGGATGCGGAAACGAACAACAACAAGTACAACAAACACAAAGTCAAACGCCAACTACAGAAGCTCCAAAACCTGCTTCGGTTGATGTAGAAGGAACATGGCAAGCCGTCGAATTTAGAGATACTCTTGAAAAGGTATTTCTACTCAAATACGACGATGCGGCCAGTCGCTTGAAGGCAACGGAAGCCCTTAAAGACGTGGTTCCAGTGCTCAAGATTCAAGGAAATAAGGTTACATTCGAATACACCGCAAACATGTCAAAATTCTTGGATGCGTATGGTGATGTTATTGGCAAAAAACAATTTAGCTACAAAGAAAATGCGATTAACTATATTGTTGGTCTAGCAAAAACGACATATGGTAATCTCAAATACCATACGGTTGATTGGGATGAAAAGACATCGACGGTTAAATCTGTTTTAAAAGATGGCGTTATAGATACAAAAAACAAAACGATTACCTTCCCGGAAGTTCCAAATATTTTTGCAGTCATTCCACTGTATCTCACCGACCAAGAAAAACCAATGAAGTATCAATATGAGATTGTTGGGGATACGTTGACGATAAAAGCGGAACGCACATTGAAGGAGCAAAACTTGCATGTGGTGTACCAAATGAAATTCAAGAAAGTTCAA
>JUUF01000416.1 GCA_001058355.1 Carnobacterium maltaromaticum | reverse complement strand
ACTATCCTTTTGACCTTCTAACGACATCAATCTATCAAATTTATCAATCGTATTATCTTTTTTGTTATTAGTAACGTGTGTATAGATATTCGCAGTAGTTTGTATATCTCCATGTCCTAATCTGTCTTGGATGTCTTTTAAATCTGCTCCTGCTTCTGCTAATAATGACGCGTGAGTGTGTCTGAAACCGTGAGGAGTGATTCTAGGGAAGTTAGTGCCTTCTAGTATCTGATTCAACCAGTATACGGCTGTATTGGACGAATAGAACGAGTTATTGCGATTCTGAAATACATACGTTTCATTTCCGGATATTTCTTTCCATTCATTCAGCAATCGCTCCAGGCTTCCATTTATCCGTATTGTACGCATTCCGTTCTTAGTCTTGGTCTGTGATATATATTTATCTTCAAACGAGCGTGCTACCGTCTTATTTACGCTCAGAGAATGATTTCTAAAGTCGATATCATTCCAAGTGAGGGCGAATGCTTCTCCACATCGTAAACCAGTATAGCTGAGTAGGTAAAAGAACGTATACACTTCTTTATACGGTTCGATATAATCCAGAAATCGAATTAGAGTGTCACGATCATAATATTTCAACTTATCGTCTTTAAAATCATCAGACTTCGGTAATTCAACTAGGCTCATAGGGTTCTTATCAATCAGATTCAACTTCTGAGCATACTTAAATATCATTTGAGCGTATATCTTATAAGACTGAGTACTCTTAGGATAGTTCATATACCATCGATTCACTTGCGCCTGGCAATCTTGGATAGTAATTGTATCGATGTAGTAGTCACCAAATGCAGGAAGTATGTGTTTCTTGAAATAAGTCACAGTAGCTTGGAACGTGCTAGGCCTTACGCGTTTCTGATACGTTACTAACCACTCGTTGTATAGCTCTCTATACGTGAACTTTTGTTTAACCACTAATCCAGTATCCATCAACTCAACTTCTAGCCGTTGAAGTGCAGTCGTTGCTGCTAAGACCGATTCAAATCCGCGTCTTGTAGTATACTGCTTCTTGCCCGTCTTAGGATTAGTGCCACAATAGATTTTAAATTGATAATAGACTTGTCCGTCTTTTTTATTATAAGGCTTGATTCTATCATCGATTCTTTTCCTAGCCATATCTTTACCGTCCTTTCGTAATATGGTAAAATAGGGCATAACAAATAGCCCTATTTTAGGGTAAATTTTGAACTCACCACACTGTATCCGCCAAGATTCATAGTGTGGTGTTTTATTTTAATAGAATAAGCACTACTTCAACCCTAAAAGTTTAAAAATATCAAATGAAGTTTTACGATACACTTTGTTATATACCGCTTTTTTAGGATTTCTAAACAACCCAATACCTTTTTTCCCATACCCTGGAATAACAGCTTTCTTAATCTGTCTCTTCCATTTAGAAGTAGTGCGAGCTTTAATCATCTTTTTCAAACTAGGCGTTCTTAAACCAAATTTCATTAACAGCACTCCCTTTTTAGATTAATACCTTACCGATAACTGAAACTTTATTTGCATCCACAACAATATCATCATATTTAGAATTTTCTGATTTTAAAATAATGTTTTCACCATCTCTAAATAAGTATTTACATGTAACCCCTTCGTCTTCAACTCGAACGATAGCAATCTCGCCATCTTCAACAGTTGGTTGATATCTTAAATATACTTCAGAGCCTTTCTTGATTAGAGGCTCCATAGAATCACCTGTAATCTGTACAAGCTCGTTAGCACCATTCGGAACGATTGAGGATGGTAATACGCCCATTTCTGCATCCACGTCATCAACGTATATCATAGAGCCTGCTGCAGATTGACGGCCAAAAACGATAGGAATTATATTATCTTCATGTATTTGCCCATTCTGCTCGTTTAATTGCTCCACAGCAAAATTGTAGACGCGCTCTTGTCGTGGTGATGTGAGTTGGGTGTAGATGGTCATGATGGAATCATTTTGAGTGAGAGATACATTACCTTCAACACCATCTAAAAGTTCTTCTAAAGTCATATTAAACGCATTGGCAAGATTTTGAACTGTTTCTAATGAAGGAACAATCGGCTTTTTAGTAGCAGGATTTAAGCCCTTTTCAAGCATTGAAATATATCCTTTAGTTAAATTAGATAAATCGGCTAACTGTTGCATTGTCATATTTCTATTAATTCTTAGTTGCTTAATACGCTCTTCTAATCTCATATAGAACACCTCTTTCTTAAATAGATTGTATAATAAATTAAACAGATTTACAAAGTATTTTGTTTAATTTGCTTGACAAAATATGTTTAATATATTAAACTATATTTGTAAGGTTGATTAAGACCTTAACGAAACAGAAAGGAGAATGTGATGAAAGAAGTCAGCGAACTTCTAACGGCACTAGGAACTTTCCTAGTGGGTCTTGCAAGCTTGATAAAAGTTTGCAAACAAAAAGAACAGCCTCAAAATTCTCAGAAAGCACGCAAGCATAAGAGAAATTAAGTAAGCTGTTCAGCCGTCTAGCACCGAGGAGCTTAGCTCCTCAATAGTGCTAGTATATCACGAATGTGGAAATTATGCTACAGGGTATTAGTGCATTTTTGTTTGTCCTACTAGCATTTTTATGGATTAGTAGAGATGAGAAAAGATAGAATTTATTTAAGCAGTTGAGAGACTGCTTAATATAAAAGAGAATTGTTTAATATACTTGACAGAGATAGTTTAGTGTATTAAACTTAGAATGAACTGAGAGGAGGGATTAAATGAGTGTTAGTTACAATATAAAACAAAGACGAGAAGAATTGAATATGTCTCAAGAAGAGCTGTCCTTAAAATCTGGAGTTAGCAGAAGTATTATTTCAGAGTTGGAATCAGGAAAGCGTGTTGAGAACACAACCATCGAAACGATTGTAAAAATTTCTCGTGCATTAGATACTCCAATTCAGAAAATTTTTTTAAAATAAAGTTTAATGTATTAAACCGTAAAGGAGGAAGTTTGATGGAAACAAATGTAAAAATCAACATTTCTAATTTAGAAGAAATTAAAGAACTAAT
>JUUF01000415.1 GCA_001058355.1 Carnobacterium maltaromaticum | reverse complement strand
AACGAGGAACTAAAGAAACCGGAAGTGGTTGAGATAATAGAAGAGGCTATAAAAAAACGAGACAGTAAGGCCTTTACCGAAGCTGGAAAAATTAAAACATACAATATTGATTATGATAAAACATACTATAATCCGATGGGTGGGATTGAAGTGATTATTTATGTGAATGGTAATCAGAATTTGAAATTACAATATACAGTTGTTAAAACTAATAATAAGTATGAAATTGGAAGTGGTTCAGGGTCAGAGGAACTTGCTAAGTTACTAAAAGAGGGAAATAAGTAGAGTAATTCACACAGACAAAAGGAGTCAGGGATGA
>JUUF01000042.1 GCA_001058355.1 Carnobacterium maltaromaticum | reverse complement strand
TTGTAGTTGTTGTAGTCGTTGTTGTCTCTTCTTTTGGATTCACAATTGTTTTTGTTACAGCTTGATCAGTTCCAAAGTCTTCAACATTAACAACAGTGTCAGCATCTTTAATAACGAATCCTGCAGGAGCTTCTGTTTCTGTCAAGATATATTTATCTTTTAACAACGCGTTAACAGTAATATTACCATTTTCATCAGTTTCGTATTCACCAATTACTTGATTGTTTGCTTCACGTACTACTTTAAATTTAGCGCCTTTAATCGGTTGGTTAGCATCATCTACTTTATGAATGTTGATTGTAAATACATAACCGATACCAGCACCACCTGCAATTTGTACTGCAGCAGCATTCGTAATTTCTTTAATAACAACACCTTTACCTTTTAATGTAGCGTCATTATTTAATAATTCACCATCTACTGGTTGATAATTTAAATGAACGTCATACGCAATACGGTATTGATCCGCTTCTGTAATATCACCTAATTCAATCACGAAAGATTGTCCATCATCAGCGATTGTAATTTTATGTTGGTCCGTAACGTCGACACGATCAGAGAATTGCCACTCTCCATCTACAAATGCAAACTTACCTTTGATAATTCTAATAGAATCTTTTACATAGCTAGCATTTGTAAATTTCAAATGATCTTCCAATGTTACTTCTTTAATATTTTGACGGTTACGGTTAATTGAAATTGTATAAGAAACTGTCTTATAGTCCGTATTGTTTACCCAGCTTGTTTTTGTTAAAGTTCTTGGGTCCCCATCACCAATTCCTTTAAAGGTTACTTTACCAGCAACTTTTGTTACACCATTGACTGTCACAACAACAGGAATTTCACCTTGTTGTGGATGTTTCTTAAAGTCAATACGTGCATAGAAGAAGAACGAACCATTAGTATCAGAATGTTTTTCCACATAGTCTGTATAAGTTAATGTTAATTTTTTGTTTTCAGCATCTACAGTAGCATGAGCGATAATTTCATTTGTGTTAATATCGCGAATCTCAAAACTACTAGATGTAATAACTAATGCGTCTGGCACAGTAATCGTTGTTTGGTCACCAGCTTTAACATTTTTACCTGCTAAATCATATGTTGCATTAATACGGAAGGTAGCCCATTGTGCTAAATCCCAATTTAAATCTCCACCTTCGTTATTTGTTACATTAACAATCGTAATGGTATCTGCAAATTTACCAGTTACCGAAACTGCAGGTTTAGTTTCTTCAGCAGATGCATTCTGAGAAGCTAATGTAAAAAGTGCTGTTAATAAAAATAGTAAGAACGAAAAAATCCCCAATTTTTTCCCGTTTTTGTTCATCGTGCTTTCCTCATTTCTTATTAAATTGATGGTAAAAATTACCTCTCCCGTTCATTTTATCACATTTAATTCCTAATTAATACCTTAAAGGTGAAATTCACCGCGTTTTTTTCATCTTTTTTTCAAAGAATTTTTCCCAACATGCTCAGAAGTCTTGAAAAATAAAGCGTTTTAGTGGTTTGTTTTCTTTGAACTAATTAAAAAACACACAATTATTTCTATCCTAAAAGCCCTTAAACAACGCCCAACCTTGACAAGAACTCTATTATTACCTATCATTAAGCTATACTTAAGAATGAGGTATTATTATGAATAATGAATCGCAGACGATATCAATCGAAAGCATTCTTCACCAAGCAACTACCCCGTGGTTGAGCTTTGTCTTAGCACCGCTTGGTTATTGCTTTATCGGTTTGATTCTTGCATTAAGACAACAGCAATTTCAATTTTTGCATTTTGTCGTTTTATTTTTATTTTTTGTAGCTATTTACTTACAAGAAAATTCATATCGCAAACTAGCACTTCATCCAGAGAAAAAGAAATGGCCAGTCATTACATTAACGAATGTTATTCTCTTTGCCATTCTCTTCTATTTCTACCAAACAGTCGCTATTAGAGTGGTTCTACTACTCTTTGCCATTGTGTTATTCAATCATACGAATCTGTTTGAAGTGAAGGTAAATGAAGTTTCATATATTTATCACCTGCTACTAAATGGGATTGCTAAATACTATATCGCAAATTTCGTTACAGTATATGTACTCAGTGGCAATGTAACTTCTGCTATTAGCGCTCAACTCTTCCAATATGTTTTATTTGGACTGTATGTGTCTCATATCAAAACAAAACTAACAGAGCGAAAAGAAGGCAAAAGACATTTCGGACCTACAGCTGCTATCTTTAATGTATTTGTCAGTCTGTCATGGCTAGTAGGAACCGTCGTTTACTACTTATGGTATTTGAATCATTTCAATATTTTGGGAATCATTTTATTCTCATTATCATTATTAATTCCGATTCTTTACCAAATCCACTTTAGAAAACAGTACACAGTGAATCGTTTAATTACATACCTCCATTGGTATTTAGTTGTAATGTCTGTTTTATATGGATTCTTTATCGCAATTTAAATCAAAAAAATGGTTGGACAATTG
>JUUF01000414.1 GCA_001058355.1 Carnobacterium maltaromaticum | reverse complement strand
TTCATTTCTTCTAAATTCATTGTATTCCTCCTTACAAAAATAAAAATCCCTTATAGCCAATAGACTATAAGGGACGAAATTTCGCGGTACCACCCTTGTTCCTTGAGACAGGCTCAAGACACTTGGACGCTGTTAACGGGGGCGACCCGAACCATTATTCATCAGTGAATCCCAATGGTCACTCCGGAAGTGAAAAGTTTGAAACGTGACTTGGAAGACTTGCAGTCAGGATCTTCCTCCCTGAAAAGCTTTGTTAAAAACCCTTTTCCATCAATGTGTTTTCTATATATGCCTTATCCTATCATAATGATGTGAAAATGAAAAGGAAAATTATTCTAAAAGAACATTTGAATCGCAAGAATGATAATTAAAAGAACTACTACTGAAACAAGCCATACGTTTAGAAAATGATTGTACTTTTTTAGTCCTGATTTTGGAGTACGGTGTACTTGCAGGCTTTCTTCCTCATGTTCAGACTGAAACTCTTCTTCTCTTTCATAAGAGCGTCCACGACTGTCTCTTCGCTCTTGTCTAGTTTCTAGTTCTTCTAACTCTCGATTCTGTTTTTCTAATTGTTCTTTATACGATTTTCTCGTTAATAAAGGTTCATTTGGCATTGATTATTCTCCTTTATGCATCCAAGCATACTGTGCCGCAATAATTGTCTTTGCATCCGCAATCTCGCCTGCCTGGATTTTTTCCATCACTTCTTCGAGTGGCATCCATAAGATTTCGACAAATTCATCTTCGTCTGCAGGTTTTGCATCTTCTTTGACCGTCACATTTTTTGCTTGGAATAATGTGATTTTCTCGTCGCAGAATCCAGGCGTTGAGACCATTTCCATCATCTTCACCCATTCTTCGGCAACAAGATTTGTTTCTTCTTCTAATTCACGTTTTGCGGCTTCTAGAGGCACTTCTTCCTTCGAGTCTAATTTTCCCGCTGGAATTTCTAAGAAATGCATTTCTAATGGTTTTCTATATTGTCGCACGAGCAACATCTTCCCTTCACGAATGACAAGCACTGCTACTGCTCCTGTATGGAATACGAGATCCCTCGTAGAAGTTTTTCCATTTGGTAGTTCGACGATATCTTGTGTCACTGTAAAAATGCGTCCTGAATATTTAACATCTCGTTGAATTGTTTTTTCTGTAAAGTCCATAATTTCGCCTCCATTTTGCTTTATTATAATTGGTTTTAAGCATTTCAACAATTGATTTTACTAAACTTTAATGGCAAAAAAACTGAGTGGCACAAACGACCACCCAGTTTCTTCTTAACGTCGGTTATTTTGTTGTTGTCGAATTTGTGAGTTAACAGTTGCTTCATTCGTTTGTGAAGAACTGCTTGATTTTCCAAAATAAGCATCATAAACTTGCTTAGCAACTTTGGCAGCATAGTCATCTGGTAAACCATCTTTGAAGTATGGTGCAACAACAGCCACTACGATTTCCGGATTATCATATGGCGCATACGAGATGAAGGTTGAGTTTTCAACGGCTTCATTAGTATATGCTGGATTTGGTCCCGAATAGAACGCTTCGACAGTCCCTGTTTTACCAGCGACTTGCGGAGAATACGTTCTGAATGTCGTAGCTGACGTTCCGTTTTCACCATGCGTTACACGGTATAGACCTTCTTTAATATGATCCAAGATTTCTTTATTTACTTGAATCGAGTTCATAATCTTCGTTGGTACCACATCTTCTAAATTACCAATGCCACCACTTGGACTTGTTTCATGAATTTCTTTCACTAAACGTGGAGCAATACGTGTACCCCCATTCGCAATCGTTGACATATATTGCGCTAATTGTAGCGGTGTATATAAGTCAAACTGACCGAACGCAAAGTCAAGTGCAGAGAAAGCATTGGCTGTTCCACCGTTATACCCTTTGCCTTCATTTGGAAGGTCAATCCCTGTACGAACACCAAGACCGAACTGTGCGTAATACTCACGGAGTTTGTCAAAAAGGCTTAGATTAATATTTAAACGTCCGCCTTTTTCGTACGTTGTTTGTCCACCCATCTTCATCGCCAGTTTAATCATATAAACGTTTGATGAACGTTCTAAGGCATCTAAGTCTGTTAATTCCATTTTACCATTACGGTTAAACCATGAACTCTTCGGTTTAGACGCTTCGAATTCAATTGGTTCATCGACAATCGTATTATCCTCAAGCGTGATTGCTCCATCCCTATACCCTAATAGGACGGTTGCTGGTTTTACAACAGACCCCATTCCAAATGAGTTATTGATGGCACCAAGAGCATCGTCTTCGACACCCGTTGAATTGAAGTTTTCATCAAATTTCTTTTTCTTTCCTGTAATTCCAAGAATGTCTCCATTTTTTGGATTCATCACAACGATATACACACGGTCCGCAGCAGGATCCGTCATCTCTTCAACAGACTTCTTTGCAATCTCTTCAATTTTCTTTTGGAATTCAGTATCAATCGTTAAGACAAGGTTTGACCCGCCTTTACCTGGATACGTTTCAGTCGTATTCACCACTTCACCTTTTGTATTGGTTTGTGATTTCACGACTGTCTTCGTTCCGCTAAGCACTGTTTCATATTGTTCTTCTAAATAACTTGTTCCCACACGGTCATTGAGTGAGTATCCTTGCGCTAGAAGTGACTTCACTTTATCTGAAGGAAGCCCAGTCTTTTCAGAAGATACGGTTCCAAGAATCGTCTTCAACATATCGCCCATTGGGTATTCACGGTCCCAGTCAGAATCAACGTCGACCCCGCGAAGCTCTCCAAGGCGTTCACTAATTTTAGCGACTTCTTGTTCTGTGACCCCTTCATTTTTAAGTGTCACTGTTGATAAAGCATACGCACTATTCATTTTCGTGAAAATAGCAATCACTTGTTTTTCGGCATCGCTATAATTCAATTCGTCGGCAGGAATATGTTCCAATTGCATTTCATACGTTTTACTCGTCGAGAGATTTTCTTTCGCGATTCTCTTCTTCTCTTCTGCTGTTAGAAGGCTATCGACTTTGTCAGGGTTTGTCGCTACCCAATAGTCTTTCAAGTCACGTTCTTTTAACTCGGAAGCATCCACAGAAATCAATGTTGTTAATTTCTTAGCGATTTCTAACATCGTTGACGCTTTAACATCTGCAGGTCTTGTATAGTTAATAGTGAGCTTTGGTTTGTTTCCCACTAAAATACGTCCTTGGCTATCGTAAATCGACCCACGCGGAACTGATTTTTTAGCAGTAGTTGTCTCTGTACGTTGTACAAGCGCAACAAACTCGTCTCCTTTGACTAATTGGATATACGCCAAACGGCTAATTAAGGCAATAAATGAAAAGAATACAATTAAAAATAATAAATTCAAGCGAAATGGAATATGTGATTTTTTCTTTTTCTTCTTTAGTTTTCTTTTAGTAAGCATAATACACTCCATATAACATCTAGTAACTCATAACAGTATACCATAAATCTCGCCCTAATCTGTATAAAAAGGGGTTATAAAGTCCTTAAGATTTTTTTGCGTTCAAGACTAATTTTTCGTGCAGGCTACTCGTTTCCATGCTATGCTAACAGTAACGACTAGAAAGGAGGACTACCATGGAAAAGACGATGACCAAGAAGAGATACTATACGCTCAGTATTTTGATTCCAACTGTGATGATTTTAGCGGTTTTTCTACTCTTTACAATCACGCCATTTGGAAATCGAACATGGCTAACCATCGACCTTGGGCAGCAATATGTCGACTTCTTTAGTTACTACCAAGACACTCTCTTGCATCATCCAGAGCAATTCTTCTATAGCTTCTCGAAGTCTATTGGCGGAGAAATGGTAAGTTTATGGGCGTACTATTTGTTGAGTCCGTTCAATCTTCTCTTTTTACTCATTCCTCGCTCGGCCATCGCCATGGGTGTCTCTCTTCTTATTTTCTTGAAACTCGTTTCTTGTACGGTTAGCTTTTCAGTATTGCTAGATGTGAAATGCAAACAAAGAAATTGGACGACGCTTCTCTTTGCACTCTCATACGGATTTATGAGTTATCTTTCAGCCAACCAATTTAATGTAATGTGGTTAGATGCCCTCATTGGCCTTCCACTCATTATCCTCGGCGAGGATGCACTCTTACAAAAACGGAATCCGTTATATTATGTATTTCCTTTATCGCTCACCATTTTGAGTAACTACTATACTGGATATATGATTTGCCTCTTTCTAGGCCTCTATTTCCCGTATGCCTATTTAACATCAGTTGAAACTTTCTCTTGGAAGATCTTTGGAAAGCAATTTGGACGATTTATCTTTTATAGTGTTCTTTCCGTTGGACTCATTACAGTCATTCTACTCCCAACATTTTATAGTCTACTTGGAAGCAAAGGGACAGCGACTACCATCGCTTGGAGTCTAAAGTCTGAATATAATCCGCTACTTATGGCTTCTAAACTCTTTATCGGTAGTTTCGACTTCCATGAAATGCAAAAAGGCTATCCGAATATTTTCGTTGGCAGTCTGGCAATATTTAGCTTCCTTTGCTACTTCAAAGAGAAAAAGATTGCACTATCCCAACGCCTTTACGCGCTATTCATTACGATTGTACTCCTCATCAGCTTTAATATTGAGATGTTTGATAAATTATGGCATGCCGGTCAACTTCCGAATTGGTATTCCTATCGTTTCTCATTCCTCTTCAGCTTCTGGATGGTCTTTCTAGGCTATCAATGGGCACTGAAGAAAACAGCTGTTGGGATTCATGAGACATTTGTATATTTCTTCCTTGTATTAGCAACAAGCATTGGTTTTATTCTCTTCCCTCAAGACTACCTACAAGGCTGGCAAATCGCGCTTGGGTTCGGGCTCTCAATGGGAATCTTGTATGGTCTGATTTTAATCGGACGCGGAAAAGCCTCGCATCAAAAGTTCCTTATTTCATTTGTAGTGATTGAACTGCTCTTAAACAGTATCGTCACCTTATCCAGACTGGGGTATGTCATGAATTCTGAATTCACGGCTTATCAATCGTCATTAGCAGACTGGTCTACCGTATTACGCCCTGCGGAAAATGAATTTTATCGCAGCGAGAAAACAATGCTTCGTTCGAAAAATGATAGTCTTCAAATTCCAACGTACGGCGTATCCCATTTTTCATCCACCTTTGAAAAGGAAACAGAAAAGTTCTTTGATGCGATTGGAGTTCGTCAAGGAACTGCCTATGTGAACTACAGCAATGGCACGCTTCTGACGGATGCCTTACTGGGAATCAAGAATACCTTTATCGAAACCACAGATGCCACTTACAACGAACGCTGGGAACGAAAAGACTTGGAAGATTTCTCAACAATCGCGAACTTTGACGAAGGACACATTGTCACAAATCCAAACGCCCTCTCGATTGCTTATCCGATGAAAGCAATCCTGAAATCGATGAAGGTGCCAACAAACCATCCGATTACGATGCAAAACCAATTGGCAAACGCGCTTAGTGGAACAAAGAGCCCAAAAAATATTTTTACAAGAGTTTCTTACGAGACGACTTTCGAAAATATCATTGGATCCCCTGTCGTGTATCAACGAATTCAACTTAAGGACAACACTCAAGTTGGAACAATTACACTGACCTTTACTCCTGAAACCAACGATCCGATTTACTTAGAAATGGCGGGAACGATGGGAGAAGAAGATATGGAAATGACGCTCAACGGCGAACCGTATGCCTTTTATCCGGTTCAATCAAAACCCGTGCTTCTCAGCGTCGCTAAGAACCAAAAAGGCCAACCGCAAACACTTCGAATTACCGTTAAAGATGATGGCTTTGAGTTTTCTAAACTAAATCTCTACTCACTAAATACTTCGCTCTTAAACGAACGCTTAGAACAAACGAAAGCACAAGAGTTAAAACTGGAAACTTTCTCTGCTACTCATTTTTCAGGAACAATGGACGTCTTGGAAGATTCGACCGTTCTTACAACAATTCCATATTCAACAGGTTGGAAAGTATGGGTAGACGGCCAAGAACTAGAAACATACAAGATTTTGGATAGCCTTCTTGGATTTACAATTTCCAAAGGAACTCACCGAATCGAATATCGTTATACGACTCCATTCTTACCGGAAGGAAGTCTTGTGAGTCTTGCTTCTCTTCTACTACTAATCTTTATTCTATATAGACGCAAAAAGACCGATGCCTCTTAGGAGACACCGGTCTTCGTTTTTTTATAGATTATTTAGCAGCTTCAAAGCGACGAGCTACTTCATCCCAGTTTACAACATTCCAGAATGCTGAAATGTAGTCTGGACGACGGTTTTGGTAGTTTAAGTAGTATGCATGTTCCCATACATCTAATCCTAATAATGGAGTTTTGCCTTCTGATAGAGGGCTGTCTTGGTTTGGAGTAGAAACTACTTCTAATTTTCCGTTAGAAAGTACTAACCAAGCCCAACCTGAACCAAAGCGAGTTGCTGCTGCTTGCGCGAATGCTGCTTTGAATTCGTCGAAGCTTCCGAATGCTTCGTTGATTGCTGCTAATAAAGCACCTTCTGGAGCTTTTGCACCATCAAGAGATAATTGAGTCCAGAATAAGCTGTGGTTTGCATGTCCGCCACCATTGTTGCGAACAGCTACACGGATGTCTTCAGGAACAGCGTTTAAATCGCTAATTAATTCTTCAACTGTTTTTTCGAATAATTCAGGGTGTTTTTCTACCGCTGCGTTTAAATTTGTAACATATGCATTGTGATGTTTATCATGGTGGATTTCCATTGTACGTGCATCAAAATGTGGTTCTAATGCGTCAAACGCGTATTCTAATTTTGGTAATTCATAAGTCATTACTAAATTCCTCCTAAAATTAAATACAGTTATGAAAACTGTTTCTTTCTTCATTCATCATACCACCCACCAAACACGATACGCAAAAATTATGCCCACCATCCCAAATCCCCCAAGCGCGTGAATTTATGGTATAATAATCCCGCTACATAGAGAAAGAAAAGAGATGAAAACATGAAATTTACAGATTACGCATTACAGCCGTACTTGCAAAAAGCCTTGGCTGACTTAAAATTTACACAACCAACCCCTATTCAAGAACGTATCATTCCTCTTTTATTAAAAGGAGAATCTGTGATTGGTCAATCGCAAACTGGGAGCGGAAAAAGCCATAGTTTCCTATTGCCACTCATCAATAAAATCGACCCTAGCCGTCAAGAATTGCAACTAGTGATTACTGTTCCAAGTCGTGAACTCGCAGAACAATTAACCGCTGTTGCAGCTCAACTTATTTCATTTAGTGATACAGAAATCTTATTAGAAAAATGTATTGGTGGTACAGATAAAAAACGCCAAGTGGCAAAACTCACGCAAACACAACCTCATATCGTGATTGGGACTCCTGGTCGTATTTTCGATTTAATGCAAGAGAATGCTCTCTTCGTTCAAACCGTTCAAATGATGGTCGTCGACGAAGCCGATATGACATTTGACTTAGGGTTCTTAGAAACTGTCGATGAAATCGCGTCTCGTATGCCCGAAAACTTACAAATGTCTGTTTTCTCTGCAACGATTCCAGATAAGATCAAACCATTCTTGAAGAAATACTTGGGCAATCCAAAGGTGATTCAAATCGAGAATACACAACTCGTTTCACCAACAATTAAAAACCAATTACTAGTCACAAAGGCTCAAAATCCAATGGACGTTCTTCGTCAACTTTTAGTGATGGGACACCCTTACCTAGTTCTTATTTTCGTAAATACGAAGCAAAAAGCGGATGAAGTGACAAAAGATCTCCGCAATCATAACTTCAAAGTGGCAACGATTCACGGAGATATTCCTTCAAGAGAACGTCGCCGTGTGATGAAACAAATTCAACAAATGGATTATCAATTCGTTGTCGCAACTGACCTTGCTGCACGTGGAATTGATATCGAAGGCGTTTCTCATGTCATCAACTTAGAAATTCCTGGCGAATTAGAATTCTTTATTCACCGTGTCGGTCGTACTGGACGTAATGGTCTTGAAGGAACTGCCATCACTTTCTACACACCAGACCAAGAACAAGCCATTCAAACATTAGAAGGAAAAGGCATTTCTTTTGAAACGGTTGAATTGAAAAATGGCGAGCTTGTCGAAAGTTATGACCGCTCTCGTCGTGAAAAACGTAAAAACACGCAATCTAAAGACTTAGATCCTCGCCTCAAAGGCATGATTAAGAAAGCGAAGAAAAAAGTAAAACCTGGCTACAAGAAAAAACTTGGTCAGGAGATCCGTCAAAAACAACGCAGACAAAATCGTACAAAAAATAAATAGTAGAGACTACCTTACTTACGAGTAGATTACTTCAAATCCTTACGGATTTCTCTATAATCGCAGTAATGGGGTACTGGTGCAAGCCTTAGTCTTGCACCTTTAAAGCCT
>JUUF01000413.1 GCA_001058355.1 Carnobacterium maltaromaticum | reverse complement strand
AATTACCATATATGATAATTTCAGTATTCGAATAAAGTCACTTGCAAAATGCTATTTTCTAGAGTATTATAGCTGTATTATATCTATATTATTGAAAAGAGGTTTATATCATATGACAGAAAATCGTAATCACGGCTTTAGAATTCGTTTTTACTTCGGACTTATTTTAATTATTGCCGCTTGCGTCATCGGATTTTTCAACTTCCAAAAACCAGACGCTAAAAAAATCTATGAAGATGGAAAAGCTCTTCCCTTCAGTTCAAGCAATGACGATAAAGAATCAGCCCTAAAAATTACTGATATCTCAAAAGAGCCTGTTCTCAAAATAGATGAAGGAAAAACCTATGTCTACATTGTTGAATATGAAAAATCAGGGACTTCAAAAGGCAAAGAACCTGGTTATATCGGTCTTGAATTAACAAAAGAAGATGCTGCAAAATTAGTCGCAAAAGCTGATACAATGCAAGACAATCCAGAATATGTTTACGGTACAATCATTTATTCATACCGTAATAAACATGCGATTCAAAACTACAGCGACTTAATTACTCAAGCGTTCAAAAACTATAACCTTCTACAAGCTGGTGCAGATACACAATTCTACTTCTCTCAAACAGAAGCTAGCTCTGCAAAAAAAGGTGGATTAATGGT
>JUUF01000412.1 GCA_001058355.1 Carnobacterium maltaromaticum | reverse complement strand
ATTGAAGAGTAAGAAGGGAAACTATGCCAGAACAAGTGGAAACTGTAACGCTACAAAGCTTACAAGAAAAAACTTTAAAAGAGATGTACGGCTTTGCCAAACATTATAAAATTCCTTATTACGGTCAAATGAATAAAAAGGAATTGGCGCTTGCGATTCTTCGTGCTCAAGAAGAAGCTACTGGATTTTTTCAAGTGGAAGGTGTCTTAGACATTAACCGCGCAGAAGGCTTTGGATTCCTAAGACCGATTAACTATTCAAGCAGTCAGGAAGATATTTATATTTCTTCTTCGCAAATTCGCCGTTTCGACCTTCGAAATGGGGACCTTGTGAGTGGGACAGCACGTCCTCCACGTCAAGGTGAGAAGTTTAATGGGTTGATGCAAGTTGGTTTCGTGAATGGAAAAGATCCTGAAGAAGCTAAAGAGCGTGACCATTTCCCAGGACTTACACCATTATATCCTGAAAAGCAAATGGTGCTAGAAACCACACGTGGTCGTATCGCTTCTCGTATGTTGGATTTAATTTGTCCGATTGGTTTTGGGCAACGTGGGCTTATTGTAGCTCCGCCAAAAGCAGGGAAGACAAGTTTACTTAAAGAAATCGCTAATGGAATTACAACAAATTATCCAGAAGCCGAATTGATTATTTTACTCATCGATGAACGACCTGAAGAGGTAACGGATATCGAACGGACAGTGGATGCGGAAGTGGTATATTCTACATTTGACCAGCTTCCAGAAAACCACATTAAGATTAGTGAATTAGTACTGGAACGTGCGCTACGTCTTGTAGAAGATGGACGTGACGTGATTATCTTGATGGATAGTCTTACGCGTCTTGCCCGTGCCTATAACTTAACGATTCCACCTTCAGGAAGAACATTGAGTGGAGGGATTGACCCCGCTGCCTTGTATCGTCCTAAGAAATTCTTTGGTTCTGCCAGAAATATTGAAGAGGGCGGAAGCTTAACGATTCTTGCCACAGCGTTAGTGGAAACAGGAAGCCGTATGGATGATGTGATTTATGAAGAGTTCAAAGGAACGGGAAATTCAGAAATTCATCTTTCAAGAGAACTTGCTGAAAGACGAGTATTCCCGGCTATTGATGTGAAACGTTCAGGCACTCGTAAAGAAGACATGCTCCTTTCACAAGAAACGCTAGAAGCGATTTGGAAAGTGCGTCATGCTATTAAAGGAGACGGGCTTGAAACGAGTGAACAACTCGTGAAGCAATTGAGAGAAACGAAATCGAATGCTGATTTCATTCGTCGCCTTAGTTTATTAGATTAGAACTAAAATCCCTAAGAGTTTTCTTAGGGATTTTTATTTTTTCAAAAGGTTACAAAAGAAGATGAAAGGAGATTTCAAATAGATTGCTCCTTGTGGTAAAATGGAAAAAGGAGTGATTTTACGTGAAAAAGAAAAAAGTAATCAAAACAAATGCAGTTCGAATGGTCGAACAAGCGAAAGTTCCATATGCCATTCATGAATATGATGTGGATACAGCACACCTTGATGCGATTCATGCAGCACAGGGGATGGGGATTCCCGTTGAGGAAGTCTACAAAACTATCGTATTAACGGGCGATAAGACTGGACATTTAGTCGCTTGTATTGCGGCTCACCGCGAATTAGATTTAAAGACGATTGCGAAAGTTTCAGGAAATAAACGCGTAGAATTATTATCACTAGATAAACTGGAACCATTAACAGGATATGTACGCGGAGGATGTTCACCAATTGGAATGAAGAAGAAATTCCCAACCTTCATCGAGCATCATGCGATGGAGCAAAAAACGATTCGTATCTCTGCGGGAAAACGTGGTCTCCAATTAGAGATTGAACCACAAGATTTACAACAGTTAACACAAGCAACGGTATTCGAAAATCATCCGGATGAGGTGGAAGCATGAGTGAAGTAACGATTCTTCACATCAACGATATGCACTCGAACTTTCATTCCATAGAAACACAAACGCGCTTTATGACTGAGCGCAGAGCCCAGCTTGAAAAAGAAGGGCAGAAGGTATTTGGAATCGATTTAGGAGACCTCATTGACCGTGTTCATCCACTGGTCGAAGCAGAGGACGGAAAGATTGCTGCAAGAGTGTTGAACGAAGAGCAAATCGATTTAGCGACTCTTGGAAATAACGAAGGGACGGCATACACACCGCTTGAATTAGAGGCGGCGTATGAAGGTCGCAAGTTCGAAGTCATTATTTCGAATGTCAAATGGGCGTCTACTGGAGAAGTGCCTCCTTTTGCAAAAGAAGTTCACTTCGAAACAGTGGACGATTGCAGTATCGCCTTCATTGGACTAACGGCATCGTATCCAGAAAGCTACGGCCCAAATGGGTATTTGATTGAAGAACCGATGGATGCGTTGAAGCGTCTTGTACCAACGCTTGCAGCAGGAGGTCATCAGATTATCTTGCTATCACATTTAGGAATTGAAATGGATCATCTGATTGCCGAAACTTATCCAGAAATTCAAGTGATTCTTGGGGCACATACACATCATCTCTTTGAAGAAGGAAAATGGGTGAACCAGACACTGCTAACCGGTGGATTTAAGTATGGTGCTTATATTGGCGAACTTCATTTGAAGACAGAAGGGAGTCGCTTGATTCCACTTTCTGATAAAATGATTGCGGTAGAGGATTTAAAAGAGGATTCGACTATTGACGAAGGTGAAGACCTTCGCCAAGAAGGGATTGCGCTCTTGAAAGCAGAAGTGGTACTCCCGCATATTCCTGCATATTCTGTGAAGGAACTAGCTCTTCTCTCGCTAGAAGCGATGACGAGACAAACAGGAGTTTCGGTAGCATTTACTTATACGGGTCTCTTTGTAGTACCGTTTAAAGAAGGAACTCTCACAAAGTTCGATTTGCATGAGTGTATGCCACATCCGATTCACTTGAACAAGAGTCGCTTTAGAGTTTCGGATTTCAAACAACTATTGCAAATTTTTGAAGAACAGCAGCCGGAATTACTAGAAAAAGCTATTCGTGGATATGGTTTTCGTGGTAAACTGTTTGGAGAGATCCTTTATACAGGATTCCAGTTCGCTAGTAGCGAAATCCTTATGGATGGAAGAAAGTTGGCAGACGACGAGTTTATTACATTTGTTTGCCCTGACCATATGCGATTCGTTCCATTTTTCCCGATGATTGAAGAAAAAGGGGACAACGAAATTATTTATCCAGATTTATTAAGAACGATTATTGAAAAAGAATTAGTATTCAAAGAAAGGAAGAATCATGACTGAACAGAAAGCAGAAACACTTTCACAGGAATTAAGTCAAGTCTTAGAAGAGATTGTGACAACGCCTGAAGAAGAAGTGAAGCGTGCGGTAATGGTTGGCGATACAACCGTGATGATTGATGATGTGCATTATGAAATCGTCGAAGACTACCGTGACGGATTTAATATTGAAGCGTTAAACGAGCGCTATAATGATATTTTTGAGCGCTATGATTACATCGTTGGCGACTGGGGCCATGAGAAATTACGTTTGAAAGGTTTCTTCAAACATTCGCATAAATTGGCGACTCCAGACCGCGATATCGATTATTTACAAGAATATTTATTAGAATATTGCAATTTTGGATGCCAATATTTCGTATTGGAAAGAGATCCAGAGGCGCAACATAAGCCAGTTGTGGAAGAAGAGAAACCACAACAACGTCCAAGACGTGAACGCAATAATCAACGCAAACGTCAAAACAATCAACGCAGAGAACATGTATTTAGTCCGGCGGATTTAGATAGTCCAGTCCGTTCAAATAACAAGCGTAAGTTTAAAGAGAAGTCTCAAAACCGTCAGAAGAAACGCAATAATGAGACAAATCAAAAGACGAAAAAAGACCAATCGTTTAACTTAAAAGAATTTATTCCGAAAGAAACGATGAAAGAAAAAGAATATGAAGGTAATAACTTCAAACCA
>JUUF01000411.1 GCA_001058355.1 Carnobacterium maltaromaticum | reverse complement strand
ATTCAATATGTTCTCTAAACCCATACCGCGACTACTATAATTTGTTTGCATTGTTTGAGACCGAGTAGCCCGTGATAAATGTTTTTGTCCTTTTGGATATTGAATCATTTTATCCCTCCTATGGCGTCTATTATAACATTTTGGGCAAAAAATGAGAAAAACTATTGCTTTTGTTACCTTTTCTTAATCTCTATTCAAAATTCTTGTTAAATTAAACCCGAATAAGTCAATTATGTTTTACAAAAGAGGAAGAGTATTGTAAAATAAATGAGTATGTAAATCCATTCATCTTTAAGGTGAATAATGAATTTATGGAGGAATAATATGACAGCAAAATTCGAAAAAGTTGAAACAAATAAAGTTGTTTTAACATTTGAAATCTCACAAGAAGATATTAAAAAAGGTTTGGACCAAGCGTTTAACCGCGTTAAAAAGAACGTGAACGTACCTGGTTTCCGTAAAGGTAAAGTAAGCCGTCAAGTATTTGAAAAAATGTACGGTGAAGAAGCTTTATACCAAGATGCATTAAACATCCTTTTACCAGATGCATACGATAACGCAGTTGAAGAAACTGGTATTTTCCCAGTAACTCAACCAACAATCGATATCGAATCAATCGAAAAAGGTAAACCATGGGTTATTAAAGCAGAAGTAATTGTTAAACCTGAAGTTAAATTAGGTGAATACAAAGGCTTAACTGTTGAAAAACAAGATCGTACAGTATCTGAACAAGATGTTGAAGATCGCCTATTACAAGAACAAGCTCGTGCAGCTGAATTAGTTGTAAAAGAAGATGCAGCTGAATTAGGTGACACAGTAGTGATTGACTTCGAAGGTTTCTTAGGTGACGAAGCTTTTGAAGGCGGAAAAGGTGAAAACCACTCATTAGAATTAGGTTCAGGTTCATTCATCCCAGGTTTTGAAGACCAATTAGTTGGCGCTAAAGAAGGCGATGAAGTAGAAGTGAAAGTGACTTTCCCAGAAGAATACCATGCTGAAAACTTAAAAGGTCAA
>JUUF01000410.1 GCA_001058355.1 Carnobacterium maltaromaticum | reverse complement strand
TCTTTCTTAGCTTTTTCAGCAGCATCTTTCAAACGTTGCATTGCCATTTTATCGCTTGATAAATCAATACCGTTATCACGTTGGAATTCTTCTACTAAGAAATCAATGATTTTTTGGTCGAAGTCATCCCCACCGAGATGGTTATCACCAGCTGTTGATAATACGTCGAATACGCCATCTCCTAATTCAAGGATTGATACGTCGAACGTACCACCACCAAGGTCGAATACTAAGATTTTTTCTTCATGGTCAACTTTATCAAGACCATATGCAAGAGCTGCTGCAGTTGGTTCGTTAACGATACGTTCTACTTCTAAACCAGCGATACGACCAGCGTCTTTAGTTGCTTGACGTTGTGCGTCGTTGAAGTATGCAGGTACAGTAATAACTGCTTTTTCAACTTTTTCTCCAAGATATTCTTCAGCATATCCTTTTAAGTATTGTAGGATCATTGCTGAAATTTCTTGAGGTGTATAAGATTTACCTTCGATTTCTACTTTATATCCTGTTTCGCCCATGTGACGTTTGATAGATGCAATTGTATTTGGGTTTGTTACAGCTTGACGTTTTGCAACTTCACCTACTTGAATTTCTCCATTTTTGAACGCTACAACAGATGGTGTTGTACGGTTTCCTTCTGGGTTTGCAATAATTTTTGCTTCGTTACCTTCTAAAACAGCAACTGCTGAGTTTGTTGTTCCTAAGTCAATACCTATAATTTTACTCATATTTAATTCACTCCTATTATTTATAATATTATTTTAAGTTTCGTCTTCTTATTGTGAGACAATGACCATTGATGGTCGTAATACTCGATCTTTTAATTTGTATCCTTTTTGATACACTTGTACCACGCGGTCTGCTTCTTGCCCTTCCTCAACAGGAACGGTTTGAACAGCGTGATGTAAAGTAGGATCAAAAGGTTGATTTAGGGCATCGATTTCTTCGATACCTTCTTCTTTTAATGCATAAAGGAAACCTTCATACACCATCTCAACCCCTTTTTTAAGGTTTTGAGCTTCTTCTGATTCACTTGGAGAAGCGATGGCTCTCTCAAGGTTATCAATCACATTTAATAAGTTTTGCGCAAGACTTTGACTGCGATATTTTGCAGCATCTTGTCTTTCTTTTGCGTTTCTCTTTTGGATATTCGAGATTTCAGCAGAGAGTCGATATACTTGATCGTTCAACTTCTCTACTTCTTGTTGTAATTTCTCTTCATTCGTAAGTTCTGTTTTGGTTTCTTCAGTAACTTCTTCTTGAGGAGCTTCATCTGCAACAATTTTTTCTTCTTTTAATTCTTCTTTATTGTTTTGTTCATTTGTTTCCAAGATTTCATCTCCTTACTCTATAAGTTACGATAATAATCTTCTATCGTGGTTGCTAACTCTTCCCTGAGTCCTTTTACAATTGATAATACATTCGAATACGGCATATTCTTTGGTCCAAGAAGTGCAATCAGTCCTGTATCTTGGTTTGGAGTTTCGTAACTAGCAGTTACCAAACTAAAGTCACCAAGTAACGGATGATCCATTTCTGACCCGAGCCTAATTTGAATATCTTGATGATCATTGGTTACTAGTTGATGTAACTTAGACTGATCATCCATCAATTGATAAATTCCCTTGAGTTGATCCACATTAGCGTGATGATCAAAGTAATTTAACAAATATCTTCTTCCTGCGACATGCATTCGATCATTTTCGAAACGATTCATCATTTCTT
>JUUF01000409.1 GCA_001058355.1 Carnobacterium maltaromaticum | reverse complement strand
ACGGAAAGAAGTGCCCCTACTAAGAGCAAGCTACCCATGAAGGCATAGAGCGTTTTAGCCTCTTCATTCTTACTGCTTAAGGCCATCGCATCTGCCTTGTATTGACTCTTCACATTCTTATACGCAGCCCATTCAGCGTCACGTAACTCAAATGGTGTATTGGTATTCCAAGTAAAGTAATACATCGCTTGACCTGCCACTGGGTTTAAATATTGCATTGGATCCTTTACAATCCCTACATACTGATTATCTGCCACATATGGTAATTGCGGCATTACTTTCGCGTATGGAGTCCCATCAATCATCTCTTTGACAGTAATCGTCGCGTTATACACCACCGAATACGTCTTTACTTCTGAAATTTGTTTAACGTCTCCTTTAATATGGCCGACAATCATTTCCTTCTCGCCAACCGTGTAGTTCGTCCCAAACATCTTATTATATTGGTCCACTGAAACAAGGGTGAACATCGCTGCAGGGCTATCTCCTGAGTTCACATTCGCAAAGTCGAATCCATTCTCCGTACGTTGCCCGAAACGAAGCACGTTTAAAAATGTCTTCTCGTCTTTCAATTGACCTTTCGTTTGTTCCTTAATTTTTTGAACGATTGGAGGATATTGATCCATATCCTTTTCTAGAACAAAGTAAGCAACTGCAGAGTAATCTGTTGGATAGTTGCTATCGAGTCTGGCTGTTGTCCCACGTTGAAGTGCTACGGTTGTCGCCATTGTAACAAGTACCATTGTGGAAAGGATACACACGCTGGCAAGTCCGGCAGCATTTTTACGCATACGGAA
>JUUF01000408.1 GCA_001058355.1 Carnobacterium maltaromaticum | reverse complement strand
ACTCCGAGGCCATCTTCAAAAATTCAATTTCATCTCTTCCCACCAACCGAGACTCTCTTAGCAAATCTTATTTTCTACTCACCTGTTCTTTGTGATGTCTTATGAACATGTTCTTAGGATAACAGAGAACAAACCGCATAGCAATAGGTTTTCTTATACCGTTTTTCTATCAATTGTTATAACTATTGGTTATATATCTGTAAAACCCTATAAAAATGGTTATAAAAAAGACTTAGAGACAATCTCTAAGTCTTATATCATTATTCAGAATCGACTAATTCATGTAATTTTTTCTTATAGTAGAATGTTGCAAAAATCGATAACCCAAGAATAACGACAACATACGCAATCGTAATGAACCAAACGAAAGTACGATTCCATTCTGGTAAGTGGATTAATAAATAAATCGCTCCGAAGATAAATCCAAAGAGAACCACGACAAAAATGACCGACTTAAATCCACTACGCATACGGTTTAAGAGTTCAATGACATTCGTCCACGTTGGCGTAAAGAGCTTCAAGTCTCTGGCGTATCCCCAACGGCTTAGTCCTAGACTAATGATTCCCCATGAGAGAATAATACCCAAGGTCATATAAATTGGTAAGTGAAGTACCGTACAAATGACTGTCATAAGAATGACCGGGATTGCAGACTGAATCGCAAAGAGAATCCAGAATTTACGTTCTAAAAATTGATGCATATCGAATGGAAGAACTTTTAGATAATAATAGTTTTCTCGCTCGAGTGAAATTCCGACCGCTAATAAGTTGTTGCCTCCTGTATTGAAGAATGCAATGAAGGTAATAAGCATTGCAAATGGTAAGAAAGTATTTAGATTTAGGAAATTCATAAAACTAAATCCTGTAGGACCACCCGAAAAATTTAAAACTGTTGGAAGAAGCAAGAGATATGGTAATATTCCTGCAGCAATAATCGTTTGCGTTAATACAGAACCTTCCATTAATTGACGAAGTGTATAGCGAATCATGAATTTCGTTGAAAGCTTGTTGCCATCTAACTCCATTTCTTTTACACGTTCGACTTTTACATTCGAAGATGATGTTTGCGAAACAGCTTCATAGAAGTTTGGCAATACGATGAACTTCACGAGTAGTAAAATCGCCACAAATACTAAAATCACGAATCCAATCATCGGATAAACACTCATATCGAATGGATTTAAAATCGCATTATAGAAGGCAAGTACTGGTTGAAGGAAAATTGGCATTTCTCCTGTTATAAAAGTATTCACCACGGATTTTGACAAAATCATTTGATATCCAATAATGGCCCCAAGAGAAATCCCAAAAATTAAAACATTCGCAATCACGGATTGATATTTTCTAAAAAGTGGAATCTTCGCTAGGAAGAAGCAGAGAAGAAACATCAAGACGTAAACAATCGCACTGAGTACAAGCGCCCCTATTAAGGCAATTGGAATCGTGAAGAGGAAGTTTCCTCCTGAAAAATACACGTGGATTCCAAATAGCATTACGATTGGCAGAAATCCTTGCAGTGTAGCCACCACAATCGAAAGGCTCTTCCCAAGAATGACTTCTAATTCTGTAAAGGCATAAGGTAAATACGATTCAAAGTCTTTACTTTCATAAAAGACATTGTAAATAGCTGGCAATGCTTGCGAAATTAAAATCATCAAGAATAAGAAGACCGTACTCGCAAATTGAAGTGGAGGGTATGAACGTCCCGAAATCGCTCCAGGAATTCCAAATAAAGCTCCAAACATCACCGCAAATAGTAATTGCTGCATCAATGTTTTCATCGCAACATTCACCGGTTTCGATGGATTTTTAGCCTGTTTCTTTCGATAATTTTGTAATTGTGCCGGTTGCGTCGCAAAAATTAAATTGGTCTTCACCAGCGTCAGAATTCGATTAAACCGCATGTGAATCCACTCCTTCTTGTCTACCGGCTAGTGATAAGTAGATTTCTTCAAGCGTGCTTTCTGGTTGTTGGCCTTTCAACTCTTGAATCGTACCGTAGAAGAGTAGTTTTCCTTTTTTCAAAATGGCGATTTTATCGCAGAGTTGTTCTGCCACTTCTAAAACGTGTGTCGAGAAGAGAACGGTATTACCTTTATCGGCATGTTCGCGCATTAATTTCTTCAAGTCATAAGAAGCTTGTGGGTCAAGACCCGTCATTGGTTCATCGAGTACCCAAATTTCAGGATCTGATAAAAGCGCGCCGATAACGAATACCTTTTGACGCATCCCGTGTGAGAACGAATCAATGACTTCATAGCGATGTCCTTCGAAATCAAATAATTCTAGTAAATAAGCTAGACGACTTTCTACTTCATCTAGAGTCATGCCATACGAAGAAGCGACTAATTCCCAGAATTCATTAGCTGTCAAACGTAGGAATAGGTCTGGACTATCCGCCACATAGCCAATTTTTTCTTTAATGGCTAGACGATTGGATGACAATTCTTGTCCGTCTACAATAATTTCTCCACTTGTTGGATGAATGACGCTCACGAGTGATTTAATCGTGGTTGATTTACCAGCCCCGTTATGTCCGATTAATCCAATAATTTTTCCACTTTCAATCGTTAAGTTAAGTCCATCTAAAGCGACAGTTTGATCATATACTTTTGATACATTACGAAATTCAATCATATTTATTCCTCCTTATGGATAATTTCACCCTTATTATACCGCTAATAATTCGAAAAAGTAGTACTTTTTTGCGTAAAAAGAGTATTTTTTTGCTAAAAACTCAATTCAATCGATTACTACGAATCCTTACGGATATCTTCAT
>JUUF01000407.1 GCA_001058355.1 Carnobacterium maltaromaticum | reverse complement strand
TAGAGTCAGTTTGAAGCTTGAGAGGAAGGAAGACGCAAGGCTTCCTCCGATACAGCTAGTATAGCAATTATAGAGACATCTGAAAAGTTCGTAGTAGCTTTAAACTTGCTCAAATTTCCTAAAAAAAAGGATGTGACTGAATGTCACATCCTACTCAATATTATTCAGCAGCGATTACTGGATATACAGATACTTGTTTTTTGTCACGGCCTTTACGTTCGAAACGTACAATTCCGTCTACTTTAGCAAATAAAGTATCGTCTCCACCTCTACCTACGTTTTCACCTGGATGGATTTTTGTTCCACGTTGACGGTATAAAATTGAACCACCTGAAACGAATTGTCCGTCAGCACGTTTAGCACCTAGACGTTTCGCTTGTGAGTCACGTCCGTTTGATGTAGAACCGCCCCCTTTTTTATGGGCGAATAATTGTAAATTCACTTTTAACATAGTTGTGCACCTCCTTGATTGATTATGCAACAGTTACAGCTAGAAAGTCTTGATATTCCGATTGAATATCTTCTAACCCTAGTAATAGACTATTTAATAAAATTTGAGTTGTATGTTCTTGCTCTTTCGTCAAGTCTTCTACAACTTCCATATATAAGTAACCACCCTCAACCTCGTCGACTTCGACAATCGGTTGGTATCCTGCTAACTTCTCAATACTGTTCACAGTTGTAATGGCTAAAGCCGATACCCCTGCGCAAACGATATCTGAACCATGTTCACTAAAGTTTGCATGACCAGTCATTTCAAAGGAAACGATACGTTGGTTCTTCTTGTGTACAGTCACTTGAATCATCGTGATTAAGCGTTGATTGCGTCAATAACAACTTTTGTATAAGGTTGACGGTGACCTTGTTTACGGTGTGAGTCTTTACGACGTTTGTATTTGAAAGTTACAACTTTCTTTTGACGGCCTTGTTTTTCAACAGTTCCTTCAACAGTTGCACCTGCTACGAATGGAGCACCAACTTTAACGTCATCTCCACCTACAAATACTACTTCTTCGAAAGTTACTTTGTCGCCAGCTTCTGCGTTTAATTTTTCAACGTAGATTGCTTGACCAACTTCAACTTTAACTTGTTTTCCACCAGTTTTTACGATTGCGTACATATTGCACCTCCTATATTTTAGACTAAGACTCGCCAGTTTAAAGTGCCGATTCCGGTCTTTTGTACTCTAATCCGAGCGGTTGTAGCTGTGGTGCTTCACAATTACAACACGACTATTTTAGCAAAAAAGAACGCCCCCGTCAACTCTAGTGAATAACGGGAGACGTTTAATAGTTGGACACTCTCAAACAGTGTTTTGAGGGATTATTCTACACCTTGATACAGTTCTTCAAAAACTTCTTCTACCGGTGTTGTTTGGCCTTCTTCTACTTGTTTAATGGCTACCTTCATCATCTTGTCAAATTCTTCTGTTGTGAGTTCTTCACGTGATTTTGACGCATTTGGAATAGCTACCTCAAAAGGAATTCCGTTATTGAGGATAATTTGTCTATAAAACATCTCTATCGCCACTGTTCGCGAAATTCCCAACTCTTCTAAAATTGCTTCGGCTTGCTTTTTGGTATCTTCTTTTATTCTTATATGCACACTTGCAGTTTTTATCTTCGCCATAGTCTCACCTCAATTACTCTAGTACCATATTCATTCGCCTTCCACCAACTGAATTTGCAGAATCTCTTCCACTGCGATACGGCGGTAGCCTTCTTCTGTCTTCAGCGAGATTTCACTCTCGTATAATTCACTCACTTCGCCAATGAGCGTTTGGCGCATCATCCGATACGGAACCGTAATACTGGCTTGTAGCTTCCCAACATACAATTGCGATAGCAACATCCATTTCTCTTCCATCGTCAGCATGCTCGTCTGGTCGATGCGCTTCTTTTCGTCTTTTAGGGATGTCGTATGTTCAGATAGGAAAAATCCCATCCACTTCGCCATGCCGCGATCCTTGTGCTCTCTTGCCGAGCGATAAGGCAAATACGCTCTTTCCATTATTTCAAACCGTCTAATCCTCCAGCGGAATGTCCTCCGACTAACTTACTTCTAGCCACCACGCGCGAACCACCTTCCAGCGCGTTTCCTTTTAAAAGCGAGGTGAATCCGTATTGGTCGCGGACCGTATCAATCGCCGTCTGGAGCCTTTCTTCTTTCTCAACTGCTTCAATATCTTCGAATAGTGAAATGAGTCCAAAGCTTTCTTCGACAAATCCGGAATACCGCACCGCCACATTACGCACCGCACCTCCTTTGTATTTCTTACGAAAGAGTTCCAAGACGACTTCCGATAACACAGAAGTTCGATTCGTCGGGTCAATCTTGCGCTGCGCCTGTATCGACGACAAGCCCTCTTCCTTGGAGTAGCCTACGTGAATCGAAACAACTGTCGCCTTCTTCTTAATCCTGCGCATGCGAATCGCCACCTGCTCTGCCATCTCGCGAAGCACGATTTCGATATCGCGTTGGCGAACATAGTTGCGAGGAAGCACCTGTGAGTTCCCGAGTCCTCTTGATTTCGGACGATATGGCACATGCACATTACTCTCATCGATACCATTCGCGTGAAACCATAAATCAAGTCCCACGACGCCAAGCGCTTGTTTCAATCGGTCAGGGTTGGCATTGGCCAGTTCGCGAATCGAATAAATCCCGAGCGCATTCAACCGCTTCTCCATCCGCGAACCAATCCCCCAGAAGTCTGTCATCTCTGGAATTCCCCAGACCTTTTCTTCGACATCTTCATACGACCAGTTCGCTCTCATATGCGGAATCTTCTTCGCCTCATTATCGAGCGCTAATTTGGCCAGGAGCGGATTCGCGTTCGACATTCCAACCGTCGAGTAAATCCCCGTCTCCTTCCAAATCGCCCGTTGAATATCCGCAGACACGCGGTCGAGCTTTTCCCGTCTAGACAAGGCATCATCCGGCACAAAATAATTCAGCGACGACGTTAAATCGATAAACCCTTCATCAATCGAATACGGAAAAATATCCTCAGGTCCCCCGAAGTTTTGAAACACGCGTTGAATTTGCATATTCACCTTAATATACTTGTCCATCCGAGGAGGCACGATATGCGTCACCTTCGCCCAATTTTCGATAAAGCGCACATATTGCGGCGTCACTTCGATTCCTTGCCTGCGCGCATTGGCATAACTAAAACGACGTGTTTTGACATCGAAGGGCAACTCGTAGGCACGACCGACATTGGATTTCCCGAAGACCTTCTTGAACGTTGGGGAGGATGCTAAAATCAACCCCGCCGAATTATCCGCACGACTCATCACGCATAGCGACGTCTTCAACGGATGCAGGCCCCTTGCCACACATTCCACACTCGCGTAAAAGGACTTCATATCCACAAAGGCAATGTCGCTTCTCGGTTCCTTCGAATAGTCAAAGCAGCCCATCTTTATCCCTCCAACGGCATAAAGTTTCCGACAATCATTCCTACCACTCGTGGTTCTTCCTCATACGGAGCAAATAAGTCCGCATAGTCCGGGTTAAACGATACTAAACGCAACCCGTCCTTTTCACGGTACACGCGTTTAATAAACGTCTGCCCGTTCCATACCACCGCATAAACCGCTCCATCATAATCGAATCCCGTCTCACGAATGAGTGCCACTGATCCATTGTGGTAGCGTGGTTCCATCGAGTCCCCCGATACCCATGACGCAAAATCATGCGCCAACTCTTCATCGTAGTAAACCGTATCGTAGTCTCGGTCGTTGTAAATCGTCGCCCCAATCCCGGCCGACATCTTCTCGTACACATGATACGCGACCAGTTTCTTCTTCATCGGCACCACTTTTGGCGTTTGTTCCTCGGTTGCTAGCGCACGTACATAGCGCACCGCCTTCTCTTGGTTCGGCGGCGTGAGCGTATGGTATAGTCGTACAATTTCTATTTCTGTAAAATAACCCTTTGGCACAGCTAGAAGCTTCTCCAGCTGTTCTACCTTATCCGAAGCTGGCACCTTCACTCCACGCTCCCAAGCAGAATAAGCCTGCTTAGAGACGCCTAGTGCATTAGCGAGCTCTTGTTGCGTGAGTCCTTGCGCCACTCTTCTCTCTTTTAATTTCTCTGGTTGATACATCGTACACCTCCTGCAAATGTGTAAACCTATTTGGTTGACTTTAGTATAAATCACACCCGCAACACTTGCAAGCAGAACGAATAGTCGCCTATCAAAAAAATAATAAATGATACCTTCAAATCCTAGCGGATTTGGCCATAAAGGCTGTAATGGGGCACCGACTTGAGCCAAAGTCTCAAGTTCTACCAAGCTTCAAACTG
>JUUF01000406.1 GCA_001058355.1 Carnobacterium maltaromaticum | reverse complement strand
ATCTTGCTACCATCTTTTACAATCAGATAGCAACCTACCTCTAACTTTTCTATTTCCGGATTACCAGTTTTGTCTACGGTAAAGTCATAAGTACCAATACCAGTTTCTAAATCTTGTTCAAAATAATCGTTATATGCGATTAATCCACCAGTGAGATTAAAACTAAGCTGGCATAGAATTTCGTAATTTCTGTTCGTTACTGTAATCATACCCAGCACTCCTTAAACGTCGCATCTACGACTGGTATTTTATTATCATCTCCAAGAACAGCAACTTCTGTAGTTCCTACATTGATTGCAAATACCTGGCTTGCTGCATTGATGTACTTACGTTCACCGTTGATAGTCAGTTTGTTTTCCGCACTATCAAACACCACTAAGTCATTAGTGTTAATCACTACAGGCCCACTCTCATAGCCATATTGAACGACTTTTCCGCTTGGATGAGCGAAAGATATCATCTTATACGGTTTTCCTGCCGTGAATTTGTAAGTAGGATACACTGGAATAGTTCCTTCATTGTTGAAAATCAACTTGTTCGATTCGCGCTTAGCTGTCTTTTCGGTTTTAGAGATAGCAAACGGATTGAAACAATGGATTTCGAATGCGCCTTGAGCGTATCTGAATGTGATTAAATTAAAATCACTAGTTCCAGAGACTGCGCCTTCGTAATACACATCAGGTTGATATCCAAACTCAAACTTGCTAATGCCAGGAACTAACAGCGCTCTTTGAATCGCGATTTTACTTTTTTCAATGCGATCACCAAAAATTGTAAATTGAACCTTTATGATTCGTTTTCCAAATCGTCTACGAATGAAACGTTCACCGTCCATGAGAGCGTATTTTCGAGAGGTTGCGCTCACTTCTGGACTGAATCCAAAATCAATGTTGTTGATAATCATTAAGTCTCCAAGCTCCTGCCCATTAACTTTAAAACTAAACATTAGCTTTCCCCTCTCTTTCTACGTTCTCGTCTATCTAATCTACTTTGCTCATTTGTTACATAAGGAGTAATTTGCTTTCCAACAACTTTTCCATCTAGCTCAACTGTCGTATGCAATTCTATTTTTTGATTTGATTCTTCTGGATCATAACGGTGGTTATCTGGATTCCATGAGCTCATTTGAGAAGCTTGCTGTCTTGTTAGTTCCACTCCTCCAACTGTAGCCACGTTGCTATTGAAGTCTAATTCGCTGTAGAACTCATTATTCAAGTACTTATCAACGATATTGTTAACCTCTTCTGCGATTCCTTTAACCGTATCCTGAACATCACTAAAACCGTCTTTTAATCCTGAGCCAAAGCCATCCATGATAGCATTACCTGCTGGAATTAATAATTTTCTATCGTACTCGATTGGACCTTTATGGTCTCGAATCCAGTTCGCAATTCCTCCAACGAAGTCTGTAACAGCTCCCCAAGCAGCTTTCAATCCGCCAAGAAAGCCATCCATGATAGCTTGTCCAGCTCCTGCTAAGTCGATGTTCCATAATCCGTCGAATATTCCAGTAATTCCAGAAACTAAGCTAGAAACAGCGTTAGACATAGCGTCCCAAGCGGCTTGCGCTCCAGATACTAATCCATCGATAATCCCTTGCACACCAGATACTAATCCGTTCCAACCTGCAATAGCTGCACCAGAAATAGCGTCCCATAGACCGCTTAAGAATGCAGCCATACCATTGAATGTAGCTTGAACACCTCCAACGATTGCGCTGACTGCTCCAGAGAATATTGAAGTAATTCCGTTCCACATCATTGAAATTCCGTTCGAGATTCCATCCCAAATAGCACCTAAGTCCGTTCCTAATTGCCCGAAATTAAGTGTCACTAAATCAATGATGATTAAGATTGCTCCAAGGAATACGGATTTGATAACTTCCCATGCTCCAGTAAAGTATGCAACATATCCATCAAACATTTGAGAAATTCCTGAACTCATACCGCTCCATAGTCCTGTGAATGCATCGATAAATGGTTGAACAACTGCCATAATTGCGCCTGTGATAGCACTCCAAATGGCTGTTGCCACACCGACAATACCTTCCCAAATAGCTGTTGCTGTTTGGGCAATATTATTCCAAGTATCAATCAAGAAACTTGAAACAGAAGTCCATGTGCTAGATAGGAATTCTGTAAATCCTTTCCAAATAGCTTTTCCTGTTTCTGTTTGAGTAAAGAACCAGGTTAATGCAGCTACTACAGCAGTAATTCCTACAATCCAGGCTGTAAATGGATTTGCGACAACAACCGCTTTAAATGCAACCATTCCAGCTTTAGCAGCCGTTAAACCAGTTTTGAATCCATCAATTGCACTCTTAACAGTATTTACAACTTTTAAAGCGACAAAGCCTGCTGCTAATCCTGCTAACACTGCTGTTACAGAATCGACTGCTGCAGGAGTTTGGTTAATCCAATCTACAAACTGCTTAATCCAGTCAGTTACTGTGCTAATAGCACCAGTAATGCCTTCGAATGCTGTTCCTAACTCTCCTACATCTCCACTTATTCCAAGAATGCCTTTTAATTTGTCTATAAAGCCTCCGAACAAATCGCCAATACCACCTACTGCACTCTTAATGTTTTGGAATGCTGTAGAAAGGTTATTGATAATCGTTTGTGTAGTAGATTCACCGAAGATAGCTGTTAATCCTTCTTTGATGGCGAATCCTAGCACTTCTGGAATGGCTTTAACCGCATTTTTTAGCAGTGGAATGAAGTTTCCAAAAACAAACGTTTGAACGGTTTCTTTTAAGGCCTCTAACGATGGTGTTAAATCCTCTCCAAGGGCCATATTTCCAAGCACGTTTTGTGCTGCAGCCTTCATGGATGCAAATGAACCGGTGAATGTAGTAGATGCTTCTTTTGCGGTTGTTCCGGTAATGTCTAAGTTTTCTTGAATCGCGTGGATTGCTTGATAGACATCAGACAAGTTATTGATATCGTATTTAACTCCAGTGAGTTTCTGAGCGTCAGTAAGAAGACGTTGCATTTCTTCTTTAGTACCACCGTATCCGAGCTTTAAATTGTCCAACATGGTGTAGTTCTGCTTAGCAAAACCTTGATATGCGAATTGGATGCTTTCCATCGATGTACCCATCTTGTTAGCATTATCTGACATATCAATCATTGCCATGTTTGCTATCTCTGCAGCCTTCCCAGTGTCTCCACCGAGTGACTGCAATAGACTTGCACTAAATCCTGTTACAGATTCCATATACGCGTTAGCAGACAAACCGGATGTTCTATACGCTTCTTTAGCGTATCCTTTAACGATATCGGCACTGCCTTTGAATAATGTCTCAATACCACCGAGCGATTGCTGGAGTGCTGCACCCTCGTTTAATGAAGAAGCTAAGGTATCCTTAAGAACTTTCCCAATACCGATTGCAGCAATCATCTTGGTTACTGTACCAGCAAAGCTTTTCATAAAACCTTGCCCAGCTCTATCTCCGGCGCCGACTACTTCTGTTCCCATAGCCTTTTCAATCATTCCTTTGATTCCGTCAGCCGATGGGATTATCTGGACATAAGCAGTACCTAATTCTGTTGCCATTAAGTTTCCTCCTTCCCTAATAATCTATTTCTTTCTCTTAAGAACTCCTCGCCCGAACTAAATGTCTGAGTATCTGACTCTGATTTGCGCTCATCTATACCTAGTAATTTTTCTAGAATCGATTGAGGCACATTAGTACCTTTTGAACCGTCTTTCGTCTTCTGCCATGCTAGTATGCTTAATCTATCCACAGCACAAGCTAGTAACGACTCTTCTAACGTGATTCTATTTCCAGACATGATCATCTTAATTCTTGAGTTTTGTCTTAAACCTAAAGAAAAAACGGCCACCGTTAAAACCGGTAGCCGTCGATAGTCATAGATATGATAAGTTTCTGCTAAGTCGCAAATTAAAGCATCTTCATCAGTCACAATCATTCTTGCAAGGGCCATTATTTTTTTAAGGCTTTAGCCTGTGTGAAAATCTCAGTAATTTCATCATTCATTTTCTGAATGGATACACATCCATTTTCATCTCGTACATGATCTTTTAATGCAGCCGCTGCAGCAGGACCTAGAACTTTACGAACGACCTTAGAAATTAGAAGAGGATTCTCTTCTAACTCTACAAGTAGTTCTAATAGTTCATAGTCATCGTTAATTGTGCTTTCATTGATTTGAAATTTAAATCCGGAAGATGTTTTCCCTTTAATCATAATTAACCTACTTTCTTAATGTATTCATAGTGAGTGCTTCCGTCACCATCAGGGAACGCTGATAATGTAGTTTCGTAACCGATGTTTCCTGCACCTTCATATTTGATTTCTCCTACTTCTGACACTTTAGCCAGTGGAAGTACCATGCGTTTAATAACTCCGTCTTTAAGAACCATATCAACCACAAATGATTTTTCTTCGTATTCTTCAGCTTTAGCTTTTACTGTGATTCCAGTTTCTAGAGTTCCTGTTACGTTTTTCTCACCATAAATCAATTTCAATACGTGTATGTTTAACGCTTCGATAAGAGTAAATTTGAATTTATCCTCTTTTTCTTTCAATGCTGTATTTACAATTGAGCCACCCCATTCTTTAATGTTCTCAGAAGAAGCGCTGTTAGCGTTCACTAAACCTTCTTCAGCTACGAATCCTAAATTTTGGAACTTAACATCTAACGTTGATTCTGCGTCAGTAGGTAAATCTGTTCCCTTTGGTGCCATGTAAATAGCTCCACCAATCTTAGGCTTAGCTGCGGTTACATTACTCGCGTTGTTTTTATCTGCCATATTTTTCCCTCATTTCTAATAATGTCTGATATCAAACACTGCTTGATATCTGTATTTTTTTGATTCTGTGTCTGTATAGTTGTAGTCGCTGTTTAAACTAACATCAGACACGTCGTTTAATTCGACTAACTGTTCAACTATCTCTTTTACAGTTTCATTCAACAAAGAAGCCTCATACATCGACTTTCCATACGATTGGAAAGCAAATGTAGAGGCTAATAATTTATTGCGCTTAGAGCTGCCTGTTTTTTGAATTAATACAAATTTATCTGGCATCTTAGGTGCAAGTTCAAATACAACTGGGCATTCTAACTTGCTTGTCATGAATTTTCTAATTTCAATCTCTATCAACCTCTCACCGCCTTCAATAATGTATTGTTTTTCTTATTATCCTTTTTAGCTTTAGCTGTAGCAGCTTTAACTCTTCCTGTGGCGCGTTTTTGACCGATTTGAGTATCTGCCTCATATCCGGTTCCTGCTCTACTAGCAATCTCGTTTGCACGCTCGCTAATCATATTTTTTACAGGTTCGGATTTTAAGAACTCACCAACACCTTTAGTGTTTAGCTTGAATTTAAATGAGCTACTCATATCTTTCCACCGTCACTTTCTTGTGCCAGGCAGTTGGTACCATGGATTCAATTCCTTCAACAACTGGTCCGAATGTCCGGAATGTTTTCCCAAAGAATTTAACTTCCCTATCTTCCCAGTTATGCGTATCGCCTTTAGGAATACCGAGCGTATACACTGCTTTTTTTCCATACAATTGAACCTGGTTAATAACATCCGTAGCCTCAGTAGGAGATACTAGGACATTCTCTACTTGGATTTCTACATCATCGTATGTTGAAGCACCCATCTCGTCCTCACCAGTTTTAACACGATCTACTAATGTGACAGTAATTCCTTTAATCATAGAATTCTATCACTCCAATCCGTTGCTTAGTGAAGCCTAAACGCTTCAATTCTGCATTCTTGATGAAGATACCTCCACCAGGCACGAGATACGAGCCACTGACTGAATATCCTAGAGCGCTTTGACTAAATTGAGTCATCGGCTCTTGTTCTGTAGAAGTCATTAATGTGCGAGCTACAATATCAACTACAACAGATTTAACCACGTTCTCATAACTAGAACGTTCTACAACCATATTGTCTAAGTCTTTTCCATAGCGACGAGCCTCTTCCCTCAGCATGTCAGATACAGTGGCAAGAAGTGCATTCGCTCTATCAATCTCAGACGGTTGCAGTCGTTTCCATAGTCGCTGTAAATCGTCTAAAGTCGCAAATGAGTTCATTAATCATCATCCTTTGCTTCTTTCTTCGTTTTAGCTTTGGTTTTCTTTTCCTCAACTGGTTCCCATGAGCCAGACAGCACGCTATCTGACTCAACAATTACACCAGTATCCACATTTTTATACTTCATAAGCACAACCTACGCTTTAACACGAGCGAATGCTTTTTCGTCTAGGATTCCCCATCCGATATACGCTTCTGCACGTAAGCAGATTTCGTTGTGTGCTTTCAAGTCACGGCCTACACCGTCAGGATCACCATATTGGATAATTTCCATAGGAACGTTATCAGCGTAACCCCATTTAAAACGAGTTTCGAAATCACCAACAATTGCGTGATCTGTCTCGGCAGTTCCACCAGTCGCTGTTAAGTTTTTGCTAACGTCGGAAGCCATTCCATAGAATGATTTAGGATTTTGACCAAATTTGAATTCAGGGTATTGAGTAACACCGTTAACTTTGATTTTAGCTAGTGCTTGCCCTCCTGTTGGAGATAAAGCAATACCTGTGACGTCGTTTCCGTTAGCTACTACTGTTTGAACTGCAGCGTCGATGTTATCGTCGAAAGTTCCTTCAGCGTAAGTAACTAAGTTGCTCTTAACTAATCCGTCGAATGAGTTAGTGTCGCGGAAAGTTGCGTCTGTCATTGTTTTAGGTTCTAATCCATGAATTGCTGCAATGTCGAATGATTGAGCAATTTTTTTAGCAAATCCGTCAGCGAATGCTTCTAAGAAATCAACTTGTTTTTCTTCAGAAGCACGTAAAAATTCGTCTGTAATACGAGCTTGGTAAACGAATTTTAAAGGTTTGATGACTACAGATTCAAGTTTAGCTTCTCCTGCTTCTTTCTTTTTACCTTCCCCAACGATTTGAGCGTTACCTTCTAAGCTGAAGACCATTTGCTCTGTTCCATTAAATGGAATTGGTTTTTGTTGAGATAAAGATGCTAAAACTGACTTTCCTTGTACTTTAGAAAATAATTCTTTGACTAATTCTGGTTTAAACTTTGTTCCTGCTTCTAATGTTGGCATATATTTTTCCTCTTTTCTTATTTATTTAATTCTTGTAACATTTGTCTCATTGCGCTAGTTCTTTCATCGCCAATAACCGGTTCGACATCTTTCAATGGAGCGACTTGTTTTGGTTTGATAAATGCAGATAAACGTTCCGCATCGGCTTGCAAGCTCTCTTCGTCGCTACCTTGTAATCTGTCTACCAATTCATACGGAAGACCGTTGCGCAATGCAATTTGAGTACGAAGCTGTTTTCCTTTGAATGTCTCAACAACTTGGTTAACTTCTGCTAGTTCAGACTCTTTAGCGCTAATAAATTCGTCTTTCTCAGCGAGTAGCTTGCTGTTGTTGTCGATTGTTGCTAGTAAATCAGCGTTCGTTGTTTCCAATTCCTTCACACGAGATTCTAACTTCTCTAATCCGGCATACTTCTCTTTCTGACGAGCGAGTCGTTCACCAATGATTCGGTCTAGTTCTTCTTGTGTTTCAATCGTTTTAAATTCAGGCATGTTACTGCCTCCTTTCTCCGCGTTAACCTGCGCGTACAGTAATTTTTTTTATTAAAAAAAGCCACTACATAAGCAGTGACCTTTAGTTTAATAACTGATTTTTTGTTTTTTCTTTGGCTTAGATGTTGCACAAAGCCAATGCGCTAACAATGCGCTGTCCATAAGACTGATATCTACATCATCAAAGTGTGAACGATATCCAAATCCACCATTTGAACCAATGTTCCGTTTGTCGCAGTTTGTTACGACTTTAGACAGTGAAGGCTGTCCTGAGTGGCAGATTGTCTTTTGATACACACCCTGTTCGAACATCGCATTTGCTACGATGATTTCTTTAACTGTAGGTAATACTACATTCCTTATTCGGAACTCTCTCAATTCATCATCGAGAACTTTCTGTCCACTAGCACCATCTATAGCGATTTGATATGGTTTAGCTTTCCGTAAGAAATCAACTATCCATCCATTACCATTTCGAACAGATTGACAATCGACAGTTTCAACGAAGATCTCATCGAAATCGGTCCTTATAGCAATACTCAACGCTACGTTAGTACCATCTTGCCCATATTTAATTCCAACGAACATAGGGCCTTTGAACTTAGGCACTTCATCAAGTCGAAGTGCCTCCCACTCAGTTTCTGAGATTGCTGATTTTTGATTGTATGTAGGCCAGAACCCTAGACGCTGTATGTTGTGGTCTAGCTTGTCGTCACCTAGTTCGGCTTCAATCTTCCGTTCGTCTAAGTGGTACCCCATTGAAGGGTTAGAATTGTACCAGGCTTCAATGTCTGATATCTCTTTTTCAGTAGATACAGACCATTCGGCCCATCCGGAATACTTACCACGACCAAATAGACATGTTTCACGGAATTTGCTGAACACAGTACCACTCGAAACGGGTGTTGGAGGTGTTCCACACATAACAGTAATTGGATTATCACTGTCAGTAACCGTATATTTCAACGCTGACTCCTGCTCAGTTGTATATTCTTGAGCTTCGTCTATGATCATGATGTCGAATCCTTCACCAAGTCCACCGTTCGAGGTACGAGTTCTAAACTGCAGCACTCCTTCTGTATTGGTTAGAGCGATTCGTTCTTGCCCTTTAGCTCGAATAGATGTGAAGTCTTCACCATCCACATATCCCATCTTTTCTAAATGCCGTTTGACCTTCTCAAAAGAAGAGTGTGAAGTACTAATTCGATGAGCCGTGTGTAATATGTTCAAACCTTGGTGCAATCCCCAAAGTTCAAGCATATAAAGAAGTTCGGATTTCCCATTCCGTCGAGGAATCGAATATCCGAACTTCTGATGAACCCATAGTCCTTTTTTATCAACAGCCATCATAGCCTCTAGCAGTTTCTTTTGCCAGATATAGCTGCTTAATCCTGTTTTCTCATAAATTTCTATAGCTTCCTTGCTGAGAGACCTTTTTTTCACATAAGGCAGGATGACTGATTGCGTAGGAAGCTGATTTCCATATTTCTTTCTAGCCATTCCAACATCCTCTCTTGATTAAATAGTAGCTTAGTAGTATAATAAGGTAAAAGGAAAGTTGGTTTGG